>JAGLNB010000186.1 GCA_023139715.1 Planctomycetota bacterium
TCCATAAAATCCAGTTCGCCTTTTTTCCTTTTCGGTGCAGCTGAGACAGGATAAATACGGCCATCAATTCCCATATCACCAACCTGCGTTTTATTTGGAATACCGCCAAGAGCAATAACAGCCCAGTTCTCAAATTCAAACGGCGGAAGTTCGCGGAGTTTCTTTTCCGACCACGGCATATCCCTGACAACAAAACCGCGCCCGATTCGCCAGAGCTTTTCATCTTCTTTCATTTTGCACACATCACGCATTCGCTTTGCCATAACACGACAAGCGGTTGGTGAAACATCAATACCAATCCATTGACGACCAAGATTTTCAGCAGCGACAAGAGCTGTTCCGCAACCGCAAAAAGCATCAAGGACAATATCGTTGGGATTAGAGCTGGCCTTGATAATCCGGTCAAGCAGAGCAAGCGGTTTTTGTGTCGGATAACCAAGTTTTTCAATCGCTTGGGAATTTATTGGCGAAATATCATCCCAAAGGGCTTGCAACGGAATACCTTTGTTTTCGTCCAAATATCTTTTAATGCGGATACCGCCCCTACTTGTAAAGTGCAACTTCCCATCTTTATCCAACTGCTTCATAGTTTGAATTGGACATCGCCAAAGCGATTTTACACCCTTATACTCATATTCATATCCACCACCTGATAATCCTTTGGCTGTTAAATCATAATCCTGCCATAATCGATTATTCTTGTCTTTATGTCTGAAACGAGCTATGTATTTTTCGTCATGCTTACGATAAATTGTATTCCATGTATATTTGTTTGATTTTGTATAGAAGAAAATACTATCTACGTTAGCTCCGTATCGTTTCGGGTCATTATGGGCTGTTGTTCTCTTCCACACAATTTCGTTTTGAAACTGATTTTCGCTAAAAATCTGGTCGAGCATAGCTTTGACATAATGCGAGGCGTGCCAATCACAGTGAAAATAAAATGAGCCGGTTTTCTTTAGTACACGATGCAGTTCAAGGCAGCGAGGCCGCATAAATTCAATATAGGCCTGCGTTGATGCGTGGCGGTCTTTGAAAGCACGTTTTTCTTTTGTCTCGCCCCAAAAAACTTCGTAATTTCGGTTGGAATTAAAAGGCGGGTCAATGCAGATAAGGTCAACACTGTTTTCAGGAAGTTTTTTTAATTGTTCAAGATTGTCGCCGCAATAAATTACTCGTGTATCAAGTAATGCTGACGGCTTGCCGGCTGTCCTTGCCTTTTGTGGATTTGCTGCCTTTTTCTTTGCCATAGGCAATTAGTGTAACCCTTGCCCAATAATTTGCAAGAATGTAACAACAAAAAAAATCTGTGCAATCTGCGATTAAATAAAACAAAGTGGGAATGATTGAGATTGCTTCGTCGTTTCATTCCTCGCAATGACATAAAAAAAGAACCCTGCCATTCCTTCGACTTCGCTCAGGACAGGAGTGATGGCAGGGCTAACCAAATACAATATACATAAAATCAATCTTTCTTAAAAAATCCGTGTTACCTATCCTGCCTGTCCTGAGTTTATCGAAGGGAGCATGTCGAAGGAATCTGTGAAATCCGTGGTTAAATTTATGCCTTTTCATCAGCGTAATCAGTGTAATCAGCGATTAAACAAATAAAACATTGACCCAGCCATCCGCCTTCGCACGGTCGTGCTTCGCCGGGCAAGCAGGTGGCAGGCTAATAATTGAACCCCGTCATAGTGATGACGGGGCTAACCGATTACGCAATACGCAATACGCAATACGTTTTTACTCTCCCGTAAAAAATTTCTACTTTCCCCCTGCTTTTTTCTTGCAATAAAAACTATCTCACTCTATATTGCAGAGTACTCTTTAATGCAGAGCTATGTTAGCCAATAAATAAGCTAATAAGCTAATAAGCAAAACGCTTTTGAAAACACGGCCTGGCATTGGCAAAAGCATAAAATGAAAATACAGAAAATAAACAAAATCATTCACCAGTCCACCCGCCTGCAAATAATGGCAGCTCTAACCGCTCTGGCCTCCCGTGAACAAATCGATTTTGTCTGCCTGTGCGACGAATTAAATCTGACCGATGGCAATCTCGGCGCGCATCTCGCCAAACTCGAAATCGCCGGCTATATCAAAATTAAAAAAACCTTTGTCTCTCGCAAGCCGCGCACCTTTATCAAAGCCACAGACAAAGGCCGCGATGCGTTTGAAAATCACGTTGCTACCTTGAAAACGATTATTAAAAGCGGAAAAACAAGGCAAAAACGACCAAAAAAGCCAACTAATTCAAATTAACCGTGTTTGACTATAAAATTGTTCCACGTGGAACAATTGAAAA
>JAGLNB010000187.1 GCA_023139715.1 Planctomycetota bacterium
GGCTCAATGATAATCGACCCGGAGTGTATAGGTCAGGTTGTTGAAGGGCTTGGCAATAGTGCAGAAGTGTTCTATCGGCACGAAAACCAGTTAATTTTCGATGCCTTAATATCACTCTACGAAAAAAACAAGGCAAAAGGTCTTGATGGTGTTTTGCTGCGAGATGAACTTGAAAAACGCAGCCAGCTTGAGGAAATTGGCGGGGTCAAATATCTGGCAAAAATTGTTGAATCAGTGCCTTCATCAGCTAATGTAATGTACTACGCAAATATCATTAAAGACAAAATGCTGATGAGGGAAATTATTCAGGCCACTACCGACATTTTAAATGATGCTTATGATGAGGCCGGTGAACCAAGCGAAAAACTAGACGCTGCGGAACAAAAGATTTTTGCTGTTACAAATAAAAAAGTCAGCTCAGCAGCGGGCAGCTTAAAAGACCTCGTTAGAATTGCATTTGAAAGAATAGAAAAAAGAGATGGCAAAGATGTAACCGGTTTACCGACCGGCTACCACGAACTTGATGCTATGACTTGCGGATTGCAAAACGGGGAAATGATAATTGTCGCAGGTAGGCCGAGTATGGGAAAAACGGCTTTTGCACTCAATGTCGCTGATTACATTGGTGTTGTGGAAAAAATTCCAGTAGCTATCTTCTCCCTCGAAATGAGCAGCCATCAACTCGCTGAAAGAATACTTTGCAGTAACAGCGAAGTAGAATCACAGCTTGTAAGAAAAGGTATGCTAAATACGGAGCATTACGAAAAACTTGTGGCGACTTGCTCACAGCTTTCTCTGGCACCGATTTATGTCGATGATACGTCGGGACTTACTCCGCTGGAATTAAGGGCGAAGGCAAGACGACTGGTTAGTAGATACGGCATAAAATGTATTATGGTGGACTATTTGCAGCTGATGGGGTTGGGGACAGGAAGAAGTGAATCAAGGCAGCAGGAAATAACCACGATTTCAAGATATTTAAAAGGGCTCGCAAAAGAATTAGATATTCCCGTTGTAGTACTTAGCCAGTTGAATCGTGCGTCGGAGGGAAGAGAAGGACATCGGCCAAGAATGAGCGACCTTAGAGAAAGTGGAAGTATCGAACAGGATGCCGATGTGGTGATGCTGCTGCATCGCGAAGATTATTACCATAAAGACGAAGAAGATTACGAAGAAACCAATACGGCCGAATTGATAATAGCTAAGCAGCGAAACGGGCCAACAGGAAGCGTTAAGATGGTATTTAGAGAAAAGTTTACGCGGTTTGAAAACGCATCTTATGCGGATACGCCGTTCTAAATATAGTACTTACAATTAAGTTTTTCCGTTTATTCGCGGGTAAATAATTTTAGAACGATAGGTTGTAACTTTATTCGCGGAAATTTATTACCCTAAAGGGTATAATTATTGGTTTGCAGGATGCTTTTAAATAATTTGCACAAAATAGAGCAGGAGAAACAAGGATGAGAAAAAATACTTTTGCTGTTTTAATGTTAATTGTTTTTTCGTTGTGTCTTGTGCAAAATGCATATAGTCAAGTCAGTGGCGAAATAGCAATTATTAAAACCGCGGGCAATCGTGGTATCAGCACAGCGGAAATACTATCAAAAGTCCAAAGCAGAACAGGCGAAATGTTCGATTTGGACGCAGTCAATGAAGATACAAAGCGAATAGCCCAATTGGATGGAGTTGAGTACAGCTATTATAATACTGAAATCATAGACAATAAAGTTCATCTGACATTTGTTGTTGTTGAGAAAAATGTTATCAGAGAAATTGTTTTTATTGGCAATAGCAACGTAAAAACAAAAACACTTCGAAAGAAACTCGGGCTAACAATCGGAAAATTTCTTGATGCTTCCCAAATAAATACAGGAATTGAAACACTTGAAGAATTTTATCATAAAAAGGGTTATGCATTTGCAACGGTCGCTGCGGATAAGGAAAATTTATCGCTCGGTAAAGTCATTTACAGAATAGATGAAGGAAAAAGAGTTAGAATAACATCGATAAAATTCAGCGGCAATAAGGCCTATTCAGATAGGAAACTAAGCAAAGTTGTAAAAACAAAGAAAAATAAATGGCTAATTGCCAGGGCATATTACAATAAGCAGAAAGTTAATAATGACCAGCAGAAAATTAAATCTGTTTACTACGAACGCGGATTTCTAAATGTCGAAGTTGCGACAAAACTAAAATTTAATTCAGATAAAAGTAAAGTTGCTGTTGTTTTTGTGGTTGATGAAGGAAATGCCTATGACGTTGAAAGTATAGCAATTATAGGAAATCAGCAGCTCGAAAAATCGCAGCTTCTATCAGAAATAAAATTGCAGCAGGGCAAGGTTTACAATGAAAAAACAGCAGTAGCAGATATATGGCGGCTTGCAAAACTCTATCACGAAGGCGGCTTTATAGATGCCAGGGTAGAAAAAAATGTAAAATTCATTTCCAGCAATAAAGTTGGAGTTGATTTTGTCGTAGCAGAAGGTGAAAGATTTAGAATTGGCAGAGTAGATATAACCGGAAATGAACAGACGCAGGATAAGGTTATTAGAAGAGTGCTCGATGAATATGATTTTCAGCCGGGCAAGTGGTATAATGCTGATATTGCCCGTGGAAACGGAAGCGGCTTGCTCGAGCAAAAAGTCAAATCAATGGCAATGACCGAATCAGCAACTATTACACCTGTTGGCCAAACGCCGGGACAAAAAGATGCACAAGTTAGTGTGGTCGAAGGCCAAACCGGAATGGTGATGCTTGGAGCAGGAGTGGCAAGCGATAGCGGTGTTATGGGACAGGTTATTTTTGAGCAGAGAAATTTTGATATTAAAGATTGGCCAGAAAGTTTTAGTGAATTTATAACTGGCAAGGCCTTCAAAGGTGCCGGCCAAAATTTCAGAATATCACTGCAGCCAGGAACCGAAGTTAGTCAATACTCAGTCGATTTTACTGAGCCGTATTTTAAGGATAAGCCGATAGCGATGAACGTAAGTGCTCTAAGCCGTCAGTGGGAAAGAGAATGCTACGACGAAGAAAGAACAAGAGGATATATCGGTTTTGAAAAAAGGTACAAAAATAACTGGCGAAGAAGCATTGGCTTTAGAGCTGAAAATGTTGATGTTGAGGGTGTTGAGTCAAGTGCGCCAACAGAAATAAAAGATGTAAGAGGAAGCAACGCATTTGCAGCGGTTAAGCTGGGTGTCGCAAGGGATATGACCGATGATAGGATTAGTCCGAGCAAAGGTTATGATTTTGAATTGGGCTATGAGCAAGCGGGTGGCGACCATACATTTGGAATACTCAGTGGAACGTATAGAAAATATAAAACGCTTTACGAAGATTTAGCTGAGAGAAAAACCATTTTTGCCGCAAGAGTTCATGCCGCAACGACAGTTGGAGATGCTCCGCCATTCGAGAAATTTTATGCAGGCGGCTCGAGAAGTATAAGGGGTTTTGAATACAGAGGTGTTAGCACAAGAGGCAGAAATACATCAACAAATAAACTCGATGACCCGATAGGAAGCGATTGGATACTGCTCGCAAGTGCAGAAGTTACTGTGCCGCTGATTAGTGATAATTTTGCAGCGTTGTTTTTCGTGGATACGGGAGCGATCGATTCGGGAAATTTCAGAGCATCAGTAGGTACCGGAGTACAAATAATGATTCCACAATGGTTTGGACCGGTACCGATGAGATTTGAGATAGCTGCTCCGATTATGAAAGGCAGCGAAGACGAAACTCAAACGTTCAGCTTCTCAGTTGGAAGATTGTTTTAGTAGGTTAAAAAAGAAAAATTACAACAAAATTAGAGAGGGTAAATTATGAAAATTAAAACTGTCATTATTAGTTGTTTGATGGTTGCTGCTGTTTTGGTTATGGGAGCCAAAGAAGAAAAAATTGAATCACAATCGGCTCAAATAGCTGTTATGAAAATCGGCGTTGTAAATATAAGAGAGATTTTTCAAAATTGTAAAAGAAACGAAAGCTACAGGCAGCAGGCAACCACTGAGCAGGATGAGGTAATTGCGGAGCTTGAAAAACTTGCCAAGCAAATCGAAGCGGAAAAAGCAGGGCTAAAAACCTTGAAAGTCGGCAGCAGTGATTATATGGAGCTTATGAAGGAGTTGATGTCAAAGCAGGCGAATCTGCAGGCGCAGCAGGAATTTTATAAACAGCATATAGAATTGAAAGACCAGCAGTGGACAGAGAAGCTCTATGAAGACATTTTAAAGCAGACGGCGGTTGTCGCAGAGCAAAAGGCGTTGGCCGTGGTATTTGAAAAAGATGAAGTTGACCTTCCGGCTGCAAATGCAAATGACCTTATGCTAACCATTAGAACGCATAAAATTTTATACAGCGGCGGAGCTGAAGATATTACTGCAGAAGTGATGGAAAAACTCAACATAATGGAAAGCGAAAAGCAAAGTCAGAAATAACTTGCTATGAAATTATACCCTTGAAGGGTAGTAAATGTGCGCGAGTAAAACCGTAACTTTTTTTTAAGTTACTTACCCGCGGATAAACGGGAAAATTCAATCGTGAATAGTATGATAGTTAAACAATTAGCAGAAAAAATCGAAGCAGAATTAATCGGTTCTGGGTCGGCAGTGGTAGATTCTGTCGGAACGATTGAAGCTGGCCAAGCCAGCTGTGTTACGTTTGTTACAGATAAGAATCGTATAGCAAAGCTTGGCGAATCAAAAGCGGCAGCTGTTATTTGTGCTGAAAAAATAGACGGATTGGAAAAACCGCAATTGATAGTAAAAGATGTAAATGCGGCACTACTGAAAACGCTGAAAATTTTTGCACCAAAACTAAAGCCGATAAAAGCGGGAATCGATTCGACGGCAAAAATCGGTGAAAATGTAAAAATTGCAGAAGGAGTATCTATCGGGGCTTTTGTGGTAATTGACGACCAAGCTCAAGTGGGTGCAAATAGCATAATCGAAAGCGGATGCAGGATAGGTGAGAATACAAAAATAGGAGAAAATTGCCGATTCGACAGTAATGTGGTTATCTATCACAACTGCAAAATCGGAAACAATGTGATTATTCAGGCAAACAGTGTTATTGGTTCGACTGGCTTTGGATATGTATTTACAAATGGAAGCCATCAGCTTATGCCGCATAATGGAGGGGTGGTAATAGAAGATTTTGTCGAGATAGGAGCCAACAGCTGTGTGGATAGGGCTAAGTTTGGAAATACCATAATAGGAGCTGGAACGAAAATAGACAACCTTGTTCAAATCGCTCACAATGTGGTAATCGGAAAGTGCTGTCTGATAGTAGCTCAGGTTGGTATTGCAGGCAGTAGTAAGCTTGGCGATGGTGTGGTTATGGCTGGCCAGTCGGGAGCAGCAGATAATTTGGAAATAGGTGATGGAGTAATGGCTGGCGCTCAATCTGCCATTACGCACAATATACCGGCCGGAAAAAAACTGTTTGGTTCGCCGGCATTTGATAGTATGGAAGCGTTTAAGGTAATTGGGCTGACAAAACGTTTGCCGAAATTATTTAAGCAGGTAAAACAGCTTGAAAAGCAAATGGAAAAACTTAAAGAAGAATAATACAAAAGAAAAAAACTTATACGCTGATTATGAAGCTGCAAAAAACAATAAAAACGGAATGCAAAATTGATGGCAAGGGATTGTTTGGAGGCCAGGATGCGAAAGTTGTTTTTCGGCCGGGCGCGGTAAATTCCGGCATAGTTTTTGTGCGGACAGATATGCCGCAACCGGTACGCATTGCTGCTATAGCTGCTAATATCAGTGCGAGAAGCAGAAGAACAACTTTAACAAAAGATGACGCAAGCGTTGAAACAGTTGAACATTGTCTCGCAGCTGTCAGTGCGGCTCAAATTGATAATCTCATTATCGAAATAGAAGGCCCGGAATTGCCGGCCGCCGATTGCAGCAGCGCAGAATATTTTAAAATTCTAAAGCGAGCAGGAATTGTTGAGCAGCAGGAAAAAAGAAACGAATTTGTTATCACGGAGCCAATAAGTATTACGTCGGGAGATTCCTGTATCTATGCTCTGCCATACGATGACGATGCATTGAATATAACATATGACCTGGATTATGCCTGGTCGCCGGCGATTGGGAGGCAAATTCTAAGCTGCAAAGTAACGCCGGAAAACTTTGAAAAAAATCTGGCACCGGCAAGAACTTTTTTGATGGAAGCCGAGGCAAAACAATTCCAGGCACGCGGGATGGGAACGCATCTCGGGCCTCGTGATATATTGGTGATTAGTTCGGATGGCCCGATTAAAAACAGTTTCAGATTTCCAAATGAATGCGTAAGGC
>JAGLNB010000188.1 GCA_023139715.1 Planctomycetota bacterium
CAAGAAAACTGTCAAATAATTCCTGGTGCGAATCGTAATCATCTGTCAGGTTGTTTAGCAATTCAGCTGCAAACATTGAACAATTCAAAGCGAAAAGATTTTTATTAAGATTGATAAAAGTCGATTGCTGGGCAAATTCCGTAAGCGTTGCAAGTTTTCCGCCGGCTGATTCGGAAAAAATGATTTCGCCGCAGGAAAACATTTCAATAGGCCCATCGAAAGATGATTTTAGCCGTTTGCTGCCTTTGGCAATTGCACTTATTTTGCCGTTTGCCCGGGTAAAAAAAGTTACTATCTGAGAGGTCTCGGAGTAATCAATGGAGCGTATGCAGATGGCTGAGTCTTTATTCAGCATAGTTTAAAATTCTTGGACTGATTTTCTATTGTTGAATTTCTGTGTTTTTGTGGATTTTAATCCACTCTATTTTTCTAACTTTGGCTGATGTTATTGTGAATTTAAGGTTTTCGTAATCAAATGTTTCACCTGTTTTGGGAATGCAGCCAAGATGTGAAAAAACAAAGCCGCCGACCGTGTCGTAATCCTCGTCTTCCGGCAAGTTAAGTTCAAATCGGTCGTTCAAATCATCTATGTATGTTCTTGCATCTACTTCGATTGTGCTGCGGTCGATTTTATTTATCGTTTCCGGATGAGGTTTTTCGTGCTCATCGGCTATTTCTCCGACGAGTTCTTCGAGTATATCTTCCAGCGTAACTATTCCGGCTGTTCCGCCGTATTCATCGAGCACTACAGCCATATGCAGTTTCTGATTCTGGAATTCATGTAGCAATGTTCGCAGTGGCTTTGTTTCAGGAACGAAATACACTTTTCTCATTTTATTTTGCAGAGAAAAATCATTTTTCTTATTGCCAATTTCGCCCAATAAATCCTTTGCATAAACAAGCCCGATGATATTATCAATATTTTCTTTATAGATTGGCACTCGCGAGTGGCCGGCACTTGTTATTATGCTAATAACTTTTTGTCGGTCAGCGTTTACATCAATTGCCACAATATCTGTTCTTGGTGTCATAATTTCATCAGCTGTGGTTTCTTCAAGTTCGAGAACGTTTTCAATCATTTCCTGCTGCTCTTTGTCAACGGCGCCTTCCATTCTGTGCTGCTCAAGGTCGGTTAAAAATTCTTCCTGTTTTTCTTCCTGCTGCTCTGCTGCGGTTGTATCGGCCACTCCGGCCAATCGGCGGATTAAACTATCGTATAATCCGAATATGTATAATGCTGGCATTGAAATGCTCACAAACAACATTAGTGTTTTGTATGTTTTGCTGAGGATTTTTTCGCCGGAGTATTTTGCCCAGGCGTGCGGGATTGCAAGCGAGAATACTGAAAATATTATTATCGCAGTAGCAAATGTCAGCAGGTAGTCAGTTATTTTTAAACTATTTTGATGCCGGGCTGCAAATGCGGCAAATAAAAGTATTAATATGCACATATTGAATATCAGCCGACACAAGGAGCAGGTCAGTATCAGCTTTTCTGTATTTTCTATCAGCTCATCAGCGAGAGATTCTTTATTGGTTGCCTTGAACGCCTCTCGCAGTTTTGCGTAGGAAGCTGTTCGCAGAGCTATGGTGTTTGCCGAGAAAAAAAGAGCTATTCCTGATAAAACACAAATCAGTAATATGATAATATTTATATCGCTCATATTTGCATTATATCCTATAAGTTGTCCTGGAAGCCATCCCAAAACCTCATTTTCGCCCTCAAAGCAGGTTTCGGGATGACTTCTAATTATACACTGAACCAAAGCCGAGTTCTGTTAAAATTTCATCTTCTGTTTTGTGCATTTTTTTTGCCAGCTGCTCGGTGGAATCATCAAATTCGAAATTATGCAGCAGGCCGTGAGTTACATATAGAGCCAGTTCGGCTTGACTCAAATGGCCTCTTTTGTTTGCCTGTTTTATGGCCATTTCGCCGTTGACTATCAATTCAAATGTTTTTTGATTTTGTACGGAATCCGATAAATCAAAACTTATGCAATCGGTTATGCGATTGTGATTTAGAAATTTTTTATTTATTTTGCGTATCTCGATATTATCAACTATTGCAATACTAATTTCGTATTTCGTATCTCGCCTGCCCTGAGCTGAGTCGAACGGTATTTTGTCTCCCGTAAAATTATCACAAATATACTTGATTAGTTTTTTGAGTTTAGCAACATCTACTTTGATATCTTTGAAGCTTTGAGTAATCTGGATTGTTATCATATTTACGCTTCGTTGTTTTCGGTTGATTTTGGATATGCGATTCTGCTGTGATAATGTGCAGCGAGTGTTTTTGACATACTTGCTTCTATCTGACTCAATTGCCGCAGCGATATATCGCACTCGTCGAATTGGCCGTCCTGAAGCCGTTTCATAGCCATATTGTGGACAGCGACCTCTATTTTTGTCGGCGTAACTTCTTGCATTGCTCTTGCAACGCCTTCTACGGCATCGGCGAGCATTACTATAGCTACTTCTTTTGTTTGTGGTTTTGGGCCGGTGTATCGAAATTCGCTCTCCGAAGGTGGTGCCTGCTTTTCATCCCATTTCTTTCTGGCTTCATTGTAAAAATATTCAACGAGCGTTGTTCCGTGATGTGATTCTATAAACTTCCGCAGTATTACGGGCAAACCATATTCTTTGGCCATTTCTATTCCATCTTTGACGTGGCCTACAATTATCAACTGGCTCATTGCCGGTGAAAGCTCAGTATGTTTGCTGGTCGAGCCGAGTTCGTTTTCGACAAAGTAGCCAGGCTTATTGATTTTCCCAATATCGTGATAGTATGCACCAACTCTGCATAATAAGCCGTTATTTCCGATTGCTTCGGCTGCGGCTTCAGCGATAGAGCCAACGAGCAAGCTGTGGCTAAATGTTCCGGGAGTTTCCATAGCAAGCCGTTTTAACAGCGGCTGGCTGGCATCGCTGTAGTCCAGTAGCGTCATACTCGTTGCTATTCTGAATACTTTTTCGATAACCGGCAGCAGAGTCTGGATGAGCAGTCCTGCGAGGAATGTAGCGAGTGCGTGCAGGCCTGCATTTCTGAACGCATCTTGCGGCTGCTTTTTAGCCCAGAATCCGAGAGCAATAGCTGTTATAAAAACAACTGTTGCTGCAAGGGCACTGACCTCCAGTAATTTCATTCTTGTCCGAATTTCTCTTAGTGAAAAACAACATGCAATAACGCCGACAGCCATTGTTAAAAGTAAGCTCACATTTGCGTCAGGCCCGATAGCAAAACAAGCGAGAATACAATAAAACATACTCATGCCTATCGCAAAACGCTGATTGTAAGCGATTGTTAGAATAACCGCAGCAGCTACAGCTGTTCCCGTTGCCCATAATGTCTGGCCAGCTACCAAAAGAGAACTGATTTTGGTTATTGCCAGCAGCAGGACAAATATCCCTGCCAGTGCCAAAGCTCTTACGTGATTTTTTGTTATCCGCCGCTGATAGTAATAGATATAAAATGCCGCAGATAAAGAAATCATAATTACTATAATAGATATTGGTATAAGGTCGAGATAGCGGCTTTGCTGGATTTGTTCAAATGACAAAACAAATGTACATAAAGCGACAAACATTAGCCACAGCAGAGCCGAGCTTGCCGTATCTATATTTGCAAAGCGGCTTATCTGCGAAAATTTTTCTGCGGACATATTCTTTCGCAGTTTATTTCGCCGTGGATTTGTTTTTTTTGAAAACCACATATTTAGTATGTTATATTTCGTCGAATATTTGTTTTATGCCTGACGAGATACGTTTTTTTCGCCTTTCTTTTTATACGCTGAAACAATACTCTGAACCAGTTTATGTCGGACTATGTCCTGTTGTGTCAGCTTGACATAAGATATACCTTTGATTCCTTTGAGTGTTTCAATTGCTTCAATCATACCGTTTTTCTTGCTTATATCCAGGTCGATTTGAGTTATGTCGCCGGTTATTATCATTTTTGAGCCGTGTCCCAATCGTGTTAACACCATCAGCATTTGCATTGGCGAGGTGTTTTGTGCTTCATCACAGATTACGACAGCATCATTTAGCGTTCGGCCGCGCATAAAAGCCAGCGGGATAATTTCGATAATATCCAGTTCCATAAATTTTTTCATCTGCTTGAAATCCATCATATCTTCGAGTGCATCAAAGAGCGGCTGCAGATACGGATTTACTTTTGCCTGCAAATCACCGGGCAAAAAGCCGAGTTTTTCGCCCGCTTCCACAGCCGGACGGGCGAGAACGATTTTTCTGATTTGTCTTCTTCTCAGCATTGAGACGGCGATTGCAACTGCGAGATATGTTTTGCCGGTTCCAGCTGGACCCGTGCAAAACGTTAAATCGTTAGCTCTCATCGCTTCTATGTATTCCAGCTGACCTTCTGTGGACGGCTCAATAATTTTTTTATTTGAGTAAACACGAATAACCGACAATTTATCTTTAGCATCTGGAACTTCTTCCATTTCTATCAGAAATGTTTCAATGTCTGTGGTAGTAAGCGATTTTTGCTTTATAAGATGTTTTTGCATTTTATCGATAATTGCTACGGCTTTTCCCACATTTTCCTTTGTGCCGCTAATTATCAAATCTATTCCCCTGACGATAATTTTAATCTCAAGTGCCTGACGCAGCATGCGAAGATTGCTATCAGCTGCACCGAATAATTCCAGCTGTTTTTCAATCGAACTTAATTGTATGGTAACTTCCAAAGCTTTCTCTCTGAAATTTTAATTTTAAGCAAAGCACATAAAGAAAATATACGCAAGCGGAGCTGCAACGAGCGGCGAATCCACTATGTCGAGAATCCCGCCAAAGCCGGGCACATTGTTTGCCGAATCTTTCTGCTCGCAATCGCGCTTGAGCATAGATTCTGCCAGGTCTCCAAATTGGCCTATGAAGGCAAAGCTCAATCCGAAAATCGCAGCTGGTATTGGCTTTATTATATCACAATTTATCGCAAAGCAAACAGCAACTATTGCAGCCAACGCTGCTGCTCCAGCCATCCCTTCCCAGGTTTTGCCAGGACTGATTTTTGGGGCAAATTTATGCTTGCCAAAAATTTTGCCAATGGTGTAAGCCCCTATGTCAGATGACTTTATGGTAAAAATAAACATCAGCAGAGCCCATAGGCCAAAATCGGTTCTAATGGCTACCACAAATCCGCTTAAAAGGCCGAGATACATAATTGAAAAAAAACTTACTCCGCAATTAGCCAGTACGTTTGAAGTTCCATAGCGAAAATACTGGTAAAGAAATAATGTTAGAAGTGTGATTGCTCCGAGCAGAGGAAAATAGAATTGTTGCGGAATTTGCATCATCTGCAGCCAGTACGAGCTTGTGGCAAATAAAATCGAAGCTGTGATTGTGACAGGCAGAAGAATTGTCAGGTTTTTGGTCTTTGCCAGTTTTGCAAGTTCCAGTTGAGCGGGAATCATTAAAAGTGCAACGAGTATGCAAAGAAGTGTTGCCTGAACTGATTTATCATCGCCGGCAGCAGCGGTTAATGAGCCATCAAGCCAGCCGTCAAAAACAATGA
>JAGLNB010000189.1 GCA_023139715.1 Planctomycetota bacterium
AATCTAAATTGTCGCCAATTTGTTTCAGCGTTTTCTTTTTCTTTTTTACCAGGGTTCCGAGCAGGCCGAAATGGTTCAGGATTATATATTGCTCGCGTTTGTCGAGATTATCTCTTATTACTTCGATTAGATTTTTTTGTGCTCGTTCAATAGCCGCAAAATCCACAGCTGGCTCAATTCTGAAATCACGCTGAATATTTGCAGGATAATCAGCGGTTTCTTTTGCAGCTTTTAATTTGTCTGTTGGTATTTTTCTGGCAAAGTCCTTTGCAATTACCCATGAAGCATATGTACTGAATCGGAATCCTTTTGCATAGTCGAATTTTTCAACTGCTCGCATCAATGAAAAATTGCCTTCGCTTACGAGGTCGAACAAATTTGCTCCGCTGATTGTATGTTTATTTGCAATGCTGACTACAAGCCGCATATTTGCCTCGATTATCATTTTTTTTATTGTTTCAGCTTTAGCGAGATAATTTTCTGCTTTTTTTATTTCTCTTCCAGATACGTGTGAGAGATTTATATTTTTACAAATATGCCATGTTAGATATTTCAGATAGTTATATTTTTTGAACCATCTGATTTCGTCATCTCTATTGAGTACAGGTGTGTTTTTTAACGCCTGCAAATGTTTTGATGGCAAATTGTTTTTTTTGATTGTTGATTTTTGCCAACGAGTTAGTTTAGCAAGAATTTCTTTGCCCGCGTTTTTATTGAGGAATTCATCGCTTGCTATAAAATCGATTTTTTTGGCCATCAGCATTTTGGCTCTTTTTATATTTATAATTCGGTATATGGAGCTTTTGCTTCGGCCGAATCTTTCCATTAATTCTGTGATATTGCAACCCTGTTTGAACATTTTATAGAGCTTGGCTGCCTGAGTTGGATCGATTGTATTCGCGGATGAATTAAAAACTGGTTTGTCGGGATATTGCTTTTCGTAATTTAGAATTGTGTATCGTATAGTTTCATGTGCTTTTCCTGTTTTTGTGGATATTTTTTCTATAATTTGATACTTGCTCATTCTCCTGTTTTTTGCAAGCGTTGCTGCTTGTTTTATTATTTTTTGTTTTTCCTTGTTTGTCAGCCGTGTGAATTTTTTTGCTTTTGTAATAGTGCTTGGATTTGCTTTTAAAAAATTATCAATACTCGATTGCAGAAATCCGAAGCGTTTTTTGCCGTCCTGGAAAATAAATTTTCTTGCAATAAGCCCTCTTTTTCTCCATCGATGAATTGTTTTTGTGGCAACTTCAAATTTTGCTGCCAGTTCTTCAATGCTATAAACTTTTTGCTTTTGCTCAGCTGCTGGCATGGCAAATTGTGAGCTTAGTTTTGCAATGAAAATCTGCAAATCGCCTGCAAGTTCGTCCCCGTTTATTAGTTGCTGTTCTGTAGGAATTTTAGGATTAAACTCTGTAATATGAAAACAGACAAAATCAAACGGATACTGCTTTTTATTATCGATGATTGTCAGGAGTTTTTCAGCGGCATTTAGCTGCTTTCGGCGTTGTTTTTCCGGCATAAACCGCATTTGCATCAGTAGTTGTGCTATGTTTTCATTTTTTATGTGCTGCATTTTTTCATTATAACCAAATGTCTATTTTTGCAAAGTTTTTTCCTGTTTTTTCAAGATTTTTCTGGCTAAACTGTGCTGAAAAGGTGGATAATGGAACGTAGGTTAGTGGTTATTTAGAGAAGGGGGTTACGTTATGAGTGTATCTACGGATAGTAGGATTAAAGTTGTGATTGCCTGTGATACTGAGGCGCTTGCTTTACGTGGTCTTCGTTTTTTTGTGGATGACGCTGCCAAAGCAATAAAAGCGAAGGATATTTTTTACGTTGCAATATCCGGCGGCAGTACGCCAAGACGTTTTTTTGAATTGCTTGGCAGTAACCCTGAATCCAGAAATTTGCCTTGGGAAAAGATACAGTTATTCTGGGTGGATGAACGCTACGTTCCAACCGATTCGCAGTGGAGCAATTACAAACTTGCGGCTGATACTTTTTTATCCAAAATTGATATTCCCGTGGAAAATGTCCATCGCATACCTACCGAATATGATGATTTCAATGTGGCGGCTAAAAGTTATGAGCAGGGCATTCAAGCAGTTTTTGGTTTGGAGTCGGGGCAGTGTCCCAGGTTTGATTTGGTTATACTTGGCATGAGCGACGAAGGCCACGTCGGCTCATTGTTCCCGAATAGTTACGCTCCGTTTGACAAAGATGATCTGGCTTGTGTTGTTTATAGTATGGACGACACTCAAAACAGGATAACGTTAACTCATCCTGTTCTAAAAGCAGCAGCGCACCTTACTGTTATTGTTTCAGGCAAAAGCAAAGCTGAGATTTTAAAGAAAGTTTTAACCAGCGACCCGGACGATGTGCAATATCCCATCCATGCTCTTTGGCCGGTTCTCGACAGAATTACATTCTTAGTCGACATCGCAGCTTCAAAACTTTTATAACAGCTGCTTGGCATACATAATAAGAACAAAATTTGCTATTAGAGAGTGTTTCAATTTTATAATGGCAAATTTTATTTGTTCTTTTCTTTATCTTTTTTCACACCGAACAATAATATCGGGGCGGCAATTGCGACTGACGAATAAGTACCTATTATAATTCCCAATCCGATTGCAAATGTAAAGCTCCTCATTCCAGCTCCGCCGAATATGTACATTATCAATATAACTATAAACGTTGTAAATGAGGTCAATATCGTTCTGGAAATAGTCTGGTTAATACTGTCAGTTACTATCTGCGGGCTCAATTTTCCTTTATGGCGGTTTTCCCTGATACGGTCGAAAACAACGATGGTATCGTTAAGCGAGTAACCGATAAGTGTTAGGAATGCTGCTATCACTACCTGGTTGATTTTAAAATCACCTATCAAAAGTTTTTCACCTATTGGCGTTGTGGCAAGATATGTACAAGCGGTAAC
>JAGLNB010000019.1 GCA_023139715.1 Planctomycetota bacterium
TTACAGCACTCCGAGCGAAAACGTTAATACCACTGTGATTATGGATGCGTTTGGCAATTTATTTCGCTTGTTTGTAAAGCGTCTTACTGGTAATTTGTAAAGCTATGAAAAATGAGATTTTTGTTATTGTAACTTCTATTGCCGCTCCTAATCGGGCGCTGCAGCAATTAGCCAACGGCTGCACAAAAGCCGGCTGGCAATTTGTCGTAATAGGTGATGCGGCAAGTCCAAAAGATTTTGCCCTTGATGGCTGTGATTTTTACGGCCTTGAAAGGCAAAGACAAACCGATTTGAAATTTGCCCAAATCTGTCCAGAAAGACATTACGCACGAAAAAATATTGGCTACCTTCTCGCTATTAAAAATAACGCTTCAATGATTATTGAAACCGATGATGACAATTTTCCTGAGCCGCAATTTTTCCAGCCGAGAAAATCAACTTTTAATACCGCTGCAATTGAAAACGCCGGCTGGGTAAATATGTATAGCTATTTTACTGAGCAGAACATCTGGCCGCGCGGCTTTGCTCTTGAAAAACTCAGCGAAAAAATTCCTGCGTATGAATCTCTGCCGAAAAAAGATATCGATTGCCCTATCCAACAGGGCCTGGCAAATGATAATCCTGATGTTGATGCGATTTACAGATTAACACTTCCACTTCCGCAAACTTTTAGAAAGGATATTCAGGTTGCGCTGGCCGATGGCTCGTGGTGTCCTTTTAATAGCCAGAATACGACCTGGCTTCCGAAAGCATTTGAGCTTTTGTATTTGCCGAGTTATTGCTCATTTAGAATGACAGACATTTGGCGAAGTTTCATCGCACAAAAAATCGTTCAAATAAACGGTTGGGCAGTTTTATTCACCGAGCCGACCGTCCGTCAGGAGCGAAACGAACATGAGCTTCTGCGTGATTTTAGCGATGAAGTGCCCGGCTATTTGAACAACGGCAAAATCTGCGAAGCATTGGATGGATTGGCTTTGGAAAAAGGCGATGAAAAAATCGCTGACAATTTGAAAATCTGCTACGAAAAACTTATCGCTATGAATCTCGTGGGCAGGGAAGAATTGGATTTACTTGATGCGTGGCTTGAAGATTTGAAGGAAGTTTAGAGCAATCTAATTTTCAGCTTTGAAGGGTGTGTACAGCGGGTCGCCGATTAAGAGCATCTGCCAGGAATTGAACGGCTTTGTTCGCGAGTAGGCCTCGACGAGACAGCGGCCATTAAACAATTCTGCAAAAAATTCATTCGGCTTTGGAAACGCCCGTAAATACGGCTCAGCAACTGCGCCAAGCGTAGCTGTTATTCCGTCTTGCAGCATAGCCGGACACCATTGACTGCTGTCGGCATTGCGAAGGTCAACAGCTTCCAAACTGGCAATATGATAGCCGATTGCACCGGCTACAAAATCAAAAGAATCAACATATTTTTTTAAGCTGTACCAGCCGCAGTAAACAGCCGTATTCGGACAGCTGTTTGGTTCAAATAGCTTTGCTGTTTTTTCCTGCTTAAGTTGCATCAGTGATTTACGCTTTATTTGAGCGGCCAAATTCTTCAGCGACTGGTCGAATCCGGCAAATACACCTTCGCCTTTTCTTATCATTGAGTAACCGCTGTCAATATAAGCGATTCCTTTTAAGCCGGCCTCCTCTGTGAGCAGGGCTTTATCGATTAGTCCTTTGGCCGTTTCAAATCCGCCGGGCCCGTCAAGCCGGGAAACCATGAGCGTTTTGAAATCCCAAAATGAAAATTTACTGTTTAGAGTGTTCGGCTGCCAGCGGTATAACTCGTAATTATCAAACATTACCATTGCCAGTTCACTGTCAACAGATGCATTGGTTTCTTTACCGACTATCCTGTCAATCTGTGAACGCAGCAGAATTAATTTGCGGTTTACAATTTTGCTTTGCAAGACCGATTTATTTTTATCAAGCAATGACAATTGTTCGACAAGCTCGCCTTCTTCTTTTTTCAACTGCTTTAATAATTTCTGTTCATCGTCAAGCCGGCCTCTTGCTGCAACTTTAAAAGGCACGCCATAGGTTGTTAAAAGGCATCTGACAGGACTTGCAAAGGGGGCAGAAAACGGCTCAGAGTCGATTCGGCTGGCGAATTCACGAACAGCTATTTTTTTTCGGATGGGCTGGGCTAATTTTTCCTGGTAATCTTTTCTTGTGATTGTGTCTTTTAATTCATCTCCCAGCGAAAGTGAAATGACATTGCTTTTAGGAACCACTCTTTTTTTACAATAGTATTTTGCAATTTCGACTGATTCTGAAATATCGCTGTTTGCGATGATAAGTATTTCATCCGGCTGCAATGCCGAAGCAATTTTCGCTGAAAATAAAATCAGGATGAAAAACAGGACTGTTTTTGTAATGCTCATTTTGTGTTTATGGATTCGCAAAAAAGATGTGTTATTGTTTTTTGGTTTTTCAATTCTGGTTTTGGTTGCGAGTGTGCTCGTTTTTTGAATATCTTTTTTCGTAGATACTTGTTTTGCCAAAAACCTGAAGGACAGTTATGAATATGATTTTTATATCGGTGAAAAAATTTACTGTTTCTACATATTTTGCATCGAATTCGAGTTTTTCTTCACGTGTTAGTTCACCTCTTCCAGAAATTTGAGCTAAGCCCGTCAGGCCTGGCTTTACGAGCAGCCGTTTTTTTTGTCTTTCGTTCCATTCAGCCATTTGTGCAACATATAATGGCCGCGGCCCGACAATACTCATATTTCCTTTTAGAATATTGAAAAGCTGCGGCAGTTCATCGAGCGAGTATTCCCGCAGGAATTTCCCTGTTTTTGTTAGCCGGCTGTCGTTTGCTGATTTTGGACTTGCGCCAAATGGGTCAGCTTCGATTTTCATTGTTCGGAATTTATAAAAGACAAACGGCCTGCCGTTTTTGCCGGCTCTTTCCTGCTTGAAAATCGCTGCTCCTTTGCTTGTGAGTTTTATAGCAATGATAATTAAAACAAAGACAGGCAGCAAAATTATTATTGCTGGAAGCGAAAGGATTAAGTCAAGAATTCGTTCGGCAAATTTTT
>JAGLNB010000190.1 GCA_023139715.1 Planctomycetota bacterium
ATTCGCTTGGCGAGAAGGAAATCAAAAACTGTTCGCGTTACGAAAAGAGCAGTGAACATACTTGAGGCAATACCGAGCATAAGCACAATCGCAAAACCTTTTACTTCTTCCGGAGCAACGAGATAAAGAATCCAGGCCGTAATAAATGTAGTAATGTTCGCATCGAGAATTGTGCGGAATGCTTTTTGGTAGCCGTTTTGTATTGCTATGCGAAGTGAAGAGCCACGTTGCTGTTCTTCGCGAATTCTCTCAAAGATAAGAACGTTAGCATCAACACTCATGCCGATGGTCAATATAATACCAGCAATGCCGGGCAGGGTGAACGTTGCCCTGAGAAGTGCCATTATTGCGAGAACGAACAGTAAGTTCATTAGCAGTGCAATAGCGGCAATTGAGCCGGCCAGCGTATAATAGACAGCCATACATACCACAACTGCCGCAAGTCCGATTAGGCCGGCCTTGACACCTTTGTTGCGATTTTCCGCACCAATGGATGGTCCAATTGTTCTAACTGAAATTGGCTGCTCTATCAATCGAGCAGGCAGAGAGCCGGCGTTTAGTTTGTTGACCATATCTTCGATGTCTGTTTGCGTGTAGCTGCCGGTTATCTGGCCTCTTCTGAATATCTTTGATTGTATATTCGGAGCTGACATTGCCACGCCGTCGAGCAGGATGCACAGAGGCCTGTTGATATTTTTACCCGTAACATTTGCGAATAATTTTCCGCCTCTTTCGTCCAGTACAAAATCAATTGCTCTTCTTCCGGTTCTTGATTCAGTTCCTGCTTTTGCCTGTTCGAGTTTCCATCTTCCTTCACCACCGATGCTATGCAGGATGGTTTCATCTTTTTTATTGCTTGTTAGCACGTAGTATTTTTCGCCGAACATTTCGACAAAAGCACCTGTTCCCTCACTTAGTTTGCGAGCTTCGTCGGCATTTTCTACTTCGCACCATACGTAGTTGTTGCTTGATGCGAATTTTGGCCCCTTTGTTTTTAGAGCTTCGACGCAGGTGGCCACTTCATCTGTATCAACCTGTGAATTGCCCTGCGTAGGCAGTATTCTAAATTCCAATATGCCGGCACCTTTTAGCATACGCTGAAGGTCTTTGGGGTCGTCGAGTCTGCCCATAAATGGCCGATAGGCATCAAATGCCACGACTGTGTTGTCGATTTCTTCGGCTCGGTCGGCAAATTTTGCTTTAAGATTTGCGATAGCTTTTGCGTGTTTTGTTGTATTGGGAGCGAGCTGCAAAACAATATCTATCTGGTCTTCGGTCAGATTCAAATCATCGATTGCTTTTTTTGCATTTTTATACTGAACATTTTTACCTGTTTCGGTATTTGTCAGCTGTTCGACAACGCTTGCCCATTGAGCATGGTCTTTTACATATTCCGTTAGTGTGCTGACATTTTTTCCTGAATCTGTAAATTCTTTCAATGATTCGGCTAATTTTTGTTCGTCTAATTTAGCCCAGCTTCTTACATTCAGTTTTACTTCATCGAGGTCGAGTCCGGCTGATTTGAGTTTTAATGTTTGTGTTTTTAATTTTGCATCAAGCTGGTCTCTTTCCTGCTGGAAATTATTTCGCTGGTCGTGGGTATCTGCGAGAGTTTGGAGTATTTCCAATCTGTTTGGGTCATTTTTTGCGAACTTTTCAAAATCGCTGACTCGTTCCTCTGCCGGTTTTTTCAGTGAGCGCATAATCGCTGCCGGATTTGTATTTTCAGCGAGCAATCCGCTAAGTGCTTTTTCAAAATTCTGTCGTTTTGTTCGTGCTTCTGCGCTAGCGAGCGGCATTTGTATTTCAAAACGGTCATTTCCCTGAAGCCGCCAAACAAGATGCTGCACATCGCCCGGATCTATTCGTCTTCGAAGAACAGTAATCATTCTTTGAGCCAGGTCTTTTTTTTCCATATCTTTAAGACCTTGCGAGTCGATTTCATAAATCAAACTCGTTCCGCCGGCCAGATCTATACCTGGTTTCAAAGTTTTGTCAGGCGGATACAGTGTCCAGATAGCAACAGCCACCAAAACAACGATTAGAATTTTTTTCCAAAGCAGATTCTTTTCCATAACTTCCTCATATCTATCAGACTGTAATTGGCTTTTTCGTTAACCTGTTTACAACTATTCTTTTGTCACATTTTTTCCAATTGCTGTATGAGCAATTCTTATTTTGGTATTATTTGATTCGTCGACTTTCAATATGATTTCGTCCGGCTTAATCTCGACGATTGTTCCGATTATTCCGCCAATAGTACATACCTTGTCATTTTTCTTAAGCGACTGCACCATTTGTTTGTGTTCCTGCTGTTTTTTACGCGGCCCTCTGAACAGGAAAAAATACATTGCTACAAAGATTAAAATGATGGGAAGAAATTGCATTATGGGATTTCTTTGCACTGGCGGTGCCTGCTCACCCATAGCATTTGAATCGGAGGCGACAGTTGTTATTGTTTGGGTTGTTTCGTTGGCACTGATTTGTTCCGAGGTAATCCCTGAAGCGGCATCTTTCGCTGCTGTTTCTGCTAATATCCACAAGTTATCCATTTTATTTCCTTTCTTAAATAGAAGCCATCCCAAAACCTCATTTGGTTTGCAAACGGCTCTTTTGTCCGCTGGGCATCGTCGGCCTGTATCACCATAGTTTCAACTATGACTGCTTCGGCCTTCTTGCCAACGCCCAAAATTTCTCATTTTCACCCTCAAAGCAGATTTTGGGATGACTTCTAATTATCGCAGCGATACTAAACTATCGCTGGCCAATAATCAACATTTATCCTGAGCTTTGTTAAAGCCGTCATTTTTCAATTTTTCATCTGCCCATTCGGCGAATTCATTCTTTTCTATAGCATTTCTTATTTTTGCCATCAGCCGCTGATAGAATCTCAAATTATGCAGCGATACAAGGATTGGGCC
>JAGLNB010000191.1 GCA_023139715.1 Planctomycetota bacterium
CAAAATCGGGCAAGTTGAAATTTCCTGTTGTTGCGGTCAACGATGCAGCGAGCAAACATTTATTTGACAATCGTTACGGAACCGGCCAATCGACAGTTGATGGAATTATTCGAGCGACCGATTTCCTGATGGCTGGAAAAAGAGTTGTTACAATTGGTTACGGCTGGTGCGGACGCGGCTTTGCAATGCGGGCAAAGGGAATGGGTGCAATTGTTATCGTTACGGAAATTGACCCCATCAAAGCGGTTGAAGCGGCGATGGACGGTTTTGCAGTAATGCCGATGGCTCAAGCTGCAAAAATCGGCGACCTGTTCGTAACGCTGACAGGAAATAAAAGCGTAATACGGCCTGAACATTTTAAGGTAATGAAAGATAAAGCTGTCGTTGCAAACAGCGGACATTTCAATGTTGAAATAGATATTCCCGGCCTGAAGAAAATGAGTAAAAAGGTCAACAAAAACATCCGCAATTATGTTGATGAATATGTTATGAAAAATAACAGACGAATTCATCTTTTGGCTGACGGCAGATTAATTAATCTCGCAGCGGCTGAAGGCCATCCTGCCAGCGTAATGGATATGAGCTTTGCGACGCAGGCACTGGAAACTGAATACATTGTGAAAAATCAGAGTAAGCTGACAATAGGCGTTCACGATGTGCCCGTTGAAATAGAAAATAAAGTCTGCACGCTCAAACTAAAATCAATGTCTATTGGAATTGACAAACTAACGCCGGAACAGGTTGAATATCTCGCCAGCAGTGGCGAAGGAACATAATAGTTTAGTAGTTGATGTTGGTATTAGCAGATAGTGTTTGACGTATAGGAAAAGGAAAGAATATGTTGATTAATGCGACAGCGGCTGATGTTTTACGGCCTGTGCAAAAAAATTATGCAGCTATTTACGATACAGCTTTGGTAATAGGCGGGTCTTTGATTATTGGCTTGCTTGCTCAGGTTTCAGTGTGGCTGCCATTTAGCCCGATTCCAGTTAGTGGCCAGACGTTGGCTGTTTTAATGATGGCTGCTCTGCTTGGCAGAAATCGGGCAGTGATGTGTGTGTTTGCATATCTCGCCCAGGGCGCAGCTGGAATGCCTGTTTTTGCAGCTGGCCGAGGAGGGCTTGCTGTATTATTTGGTCCTACCGGCGGCTATTTGTTTGGTTTTATTGCTGCTGCATATGTGGCTGGCAGTTTAGCTCAAATCGGCTGGGATAGAAAAGTTGCTTCAACAATTCTCGCTATGATTTTGGCAAGTGCAGCTATGTATGCTTGCGGTTTATTATGGCTTAGCCTTTTTACCGGTGTTAGAAATGTGTTCATCGTTGGTTTGTATCCGTTTATTATTGGCGATTTGCTTAAAATAGCAATTGCAGCTGCAGTTTTGCCGCTTGGCTGGAAAATTTTGAGAGCAGTTAATCCTGGCCTGAAAAATTAGTTGGGGATAGTTTTATGAAGTGTGCGAATTGTAAATTGCCTTTTATTATTTTTGTTCTGCTTTTGCTTTACACTTTTTCTTACGCTGACACGATTGTTCTAAAGCAGGGTCAGAAATTGACGGGTGATATTCTCGCTGAAAAAGAAACACTTCTGATAATTGATATCGGCGTAGATGTTTTAAAAATTCCCAAAGATGACATTCTTGAATATGAATACGCCGATTCGCCTGGCGTAATTGATGCAAATGAATCTTCCGTTGGCGAGGGCGAGCCGGAATCATCGGATAAACTGTACAGAACGGCAAAGCGAAAAATTACTACGCTGGAAGAATGTGCAGATGAATTTTCGCAGGCGGTTGTAAAAGTTTCAACGCCGGCTGGAATGGGTTCGGGTTTTTTCGTTAATGAAAACGGCTATCTTATAACCAATTACCACGTTATAGAAAAAGAAACCAGAATAGAAGTTACGGTTTTTCAAAAAGTAAAAAACGGATTCGAGAAAAAGAAATTCAAAAAGGTTAGAATCGAAGCTGTTAATCCTTTTGTCGATTTGGCGTTACTGAAAGTCGAAGACCTTGGCGATACGAAAATCAAACATGTTTATTTCGGGAGTATGGACCAGATAAGCGTTGGCGAAAAAGTTTTTGCAATCGGCAATCCGCTCGGCCTTGAGCGAACGGTAACTGATGGCGTTATCAGCACAGCCAATCGAACTTTTGAAGGGCTTGTTTATATTCAGACCAACACGGACATAAATCCCGGCAATTCGGGTGGCCCTTTATTTAATATGGCTGGCGAAGTTGTCGGCGTTACTAATATGGGCTACATATTTTTCGGCGGACTCGGTTTTGCAATACCGATAGATTATGTAAAGCATTTTATAGAAAACCGTGATGCTTTTGCCTATGATAAGGATAATCCGAATACCGGCTTTAAATATTTTCAGCCGGACAAAAGGCGCAACAAAGAAAAATTAGAAATTGAGGGTTGAGGGAAATATGACAGACAAATATTATCTGAGGGATGGTTATAAACATATTATTTTTAATGTTATTTGTATTGTCATATTTTTTTGCAGCGGCACTTTTTCATGCGATGCGGCTTTGCCGAAAGCGGCTAAACTTGTTCCCACTGAAACCATTTTTCTTGTAAGCGCTTCTGATTTTAGCCAGCTTGAGCAGCAGTTTAAGAAAACAAATTTTTACCAGCTCTACAAAGAGCCGGCGATGGCTGCCTTTGTTGATAATTTCAAATCAAAATTGAACGAGAAGAGCAAAGATGGCGATTTAGTAAATGAAATTATAAATGCTGGTTTTTTCCCGCAGAAAAGCGCAGCTTTTGCCCTCGTGCTGAATCAGGCGGCAATTGAAAAAAACGAACCGACTGCTTTATTTATAATTGAATGGGGACAAGATTTTCCCAAAGTGAAAGAGGCTATTGATAAGGCCGTTAAAAAAACCGTTGAAAATGGCGGCGGTCAAAGAAAAGAAAATTACCAAAGCGTTGAAATCAAAACCATAATAGCTAAGGATTCAGCGCGGCTGGAATACGGTTTTTCTTCTTCGCTTAGCTACTGTTTTATTGATGATTGTCTGCTCGGCAGCGAAGACATTGAAATTTTGAAATTTGTTATCGCTCACGCCAAAGGTGCTTCGAGTCCTGTATTGGCAGATGCTGATGATTATAAGGCGGTTATGAAAGCTGTCGGGCCATATCACGATATTGATTTTTACGTTAATATAAAACAGTTTATAAAAACGATGCTTGAAGAGAACGATTCGGGCGAAGGCAAAACGATTGTAAGTAATCTTGGCTTTGATAACGTGGCGGCGTTTGGCACTTCGGTTGGCGTTGCAAGAAAATCCGGCGTTTCATTTTCCGGCAAAGCTCTGCTTAAAATCAACGGCAGTAAAAAAGGCGTTTGCAAAATACTCGATTTGAAATCAGCCGCTGTGCGGCCGCCGAAGTTTATTTCGCCGGATACTTATTCGATGGCATTTT
>JAGLNB010000192.1 GCA_023139715.1 Planctomycetota bacterium
AAATCCGCACCTTGAACGAAACACATCAAACAATTTATGAGCAATCCGTCGTAGTCCCTTAAGGGACCACGACGCGACAGACAAAATTATGGAAAACAAAAAACAATTTGAAAACGTCGGCGATGCCCTGCTCGTGCGAGCACCGGCAAAAATAAACCTGTCCCTGCTAATAGCCGGCAAACGGCCAGACGGTTTCCACGAAATAGAAACAATAATGGCAAAAGTAAACTTCTACGATGAAATCCTCATCGAAAAAAGCCAAAAAAAAGGCATTGAACTTGTCTGCACAGGAAAAAAATGGGCTCCGCAAAATAAAGATAATCTCGTTTACATGGCAGCTGAAATGCTGCTGGAAAACTGCAATAAAACAGCAAATCTCAAAATTACGCTCAAAAAAAATATCCCAGCTGGAACAGGACTTGGCTCGGCCAGCAGCGATGCGGCAGCAACACTCATTGGCGTTAAAAAATTCCTTAAATTAACATCAAGTTCGCAAACAATACACAAAATTGCAGCCCTGCTCGGAAGCGATATTCCATTCTTTTTGGGCGGCCCAATGGCATTTTGCAGCGGAAAAGGCGAAAAAATTCAACAATTACATAAAATTTTTGACTTCCAGGCAGTCATCATAATGCCAAATGTAAGTGTTTCAACAAAAACGGTTTATACTAATTATGAGGATAATGACAAGTTGTATAAAGAGCTAAACGTTAAAATAAATGAATATATTAGAAAAAACAGGATTGATTTAATCGTTAAAATGTGCGCAAATATGTTAGAAGCAAGTTGCTTTAATTTAAATAGCGAGCTTGCTGAGTTGAAATTCAAAGTTGAGTCGTTAGGCATTAGGCCGTTATGCCTGAGCGGGAGTGGGTCAGCAATGTTTTTTATTACAGGGAAAAATGATGGGGAAAAATTGGGGAAGCTCCAAAACGTATCCAATCAAATTTCGGGTTGCGAAACGGTCTCGGTACGCAACAACAAATGGTGAAATTTTAAGGAGAGGCGAGTAAAAATGGAGATAAGTGAAGTACGAGTAAAATTAGTAAGCAATAAGGACGATCGCCTAAAGGCATTCTGCTCGATAACAATGGATAACGAATTTGTTGTTCGTGATATTAAAATAATCGAAGGAACAAATGGATATTTTGTCGCTATGCCTTCAAGAAAAATGAGCGACCACTGTGAAAAATGCAGTGGAAAAAATCACTTCAAAGCTAAATACTGCAATAACTGCGGAGCAGCTCTTTCTCAGGACCGTCTGAAAAAAGATTACAAAGGAAGAATGAAATTGCATGCCGACATAGCACATCCAATTAATACCGA
This sequence comes from Planctomycetota bacterium, assembly GCA_023139715.1. GTDB lineage: Bacteria > Planctomycetota > Phycisphaerae > Sedimentisphaerales > Anaerobacaceae > JAGLSG01. Next base: position 1,327 of record JAGLNB010000192.1, read on the forward strand.
CTGCAGGCAAAAAATTCAGGAGAAAGTAACGGTTGCCTTTGAAGAAGAAATGGAAAAATCGAAACAGCCGGGATACAAGCCGATAGATATGGATGAAATAGACAACGAAGTTCCTGAAATAATTCAATAAACAATCTAAATCGACCGGCTTTCTGTTCCATCACAGAAAAATACGTACTGGAAAACGTCAAAAAAAACGTTAGCTGTTTTTTTTGTTTTTGAATAATTCCAGCCAGAATTTTAATTGCAGAACAGTACCAAAGATATGTTCAGCTTTCTGCGCAAGCCATATTTTTCGATAGAGCGATTTGAGTTGCGGCTCACCTTTGGATAAATGCAATGCTCGCTTTATTCTATCGGCTGCCTCAGGCAATCTGCCCGTTGCCAAACACAAAAGAGCTGAATCCCTAAGTGCAGGAATATGTTTATCGTCAATATCGAGCGAATGGCCAAAAAATTCAGCAGCATCCGAGAGTTCGCCGTTTACCGCACTTATAAAACCAAGGTAATAGTAAGCATCCGCATTGGCACAATCAAGATCAACCGCTCGAAGTAAACAGTGCGTTGCATAATCTATCTCGCTGAGCATTAAAAACATCGAACCCATAGAAACGAGCACATCAGCATCTTCAATGTTCAATTTCAATTCGGCAATTAAATACTGTCCTGCTTTGTCGGGCTCGCCCTTCATTAATTCATATTGGGCCAAACGATAACAAGGGCCGGCTAATTCATCATCTTCCTGCAAAGCACGATTAAAAAACTCGGCTGCCTCTTCATAATCAGAATTATTAAAAGCAATCTCGCCAAGATAAAATAAAGCCGTTGCCGAGTCAGGAGTAAATTCGAGTATTCGATTAAATTTTTCTCTCGCAGATTCACACTGGCCAATAGAGAGCAGAAACATAGCAAAATCTGTAATCACATCCGTATCGCCTGGATTGATACGTAATTCATTTAGAA
>JAGLNB010000193.1 GCA_023139715.1 Planctomycetota bacterium
CGCTCTTTTTTCACGGCGGATACGGCGTTGGCAAAACGCATCTAATGCAGGGAATCTGTAATGCCGTCTGCCAAAAACGGCCGCAAACCAAATGGATGTATATGTCCGCTGAGGATTTTGCAAATCAATTCGTGCTGGCCTTGAAAACAAGAAAACTGGAGAGCTTTCGGAATCGAATCAGACAAACGGATTTGCTCGCAATAGACGATATCCATTTCCTGGCCAGCAAGCCATCAACGCAGGAGGAATTTCTGCATACTTTCAATACAATAGATTTAGCCGGCAAGCAGGTTATCCTGGCTTCCGACGCTCATCCCAAAATGATTGGCCAGATTTCAGAAAAACTTGTCAATCGATTCGTTTCAGGAATGGTAGCCAATATTGAAGCACCTGATTTGGCGACCCGCCAAAAAATATGCAAACAATTTGCAATACATCTAAAGACGCATATCCCTGAAAGCGTAATTCATTACGCCGCCGAAAACGTCCGTAGCAACATCCGCGAACTGCAGGGAGCAATGCTCAAACTGACCGCATTTGCTTCGCTGCAAAATCAAAAAATATCTCTGTTTATGGCCAAAGAAGTGCTCGCCGAACATCTCGAAAGATGCGACCCGATTGTGCATATTTCCGACATTGAATCGGAGGTAGCTGAATTTTTCCAGCTGACACCAGCTGACCTGCACTCTCCGAAAAAAGATAAAACCGTATCACTTGCCCGGCATTTTGCGATGTATCTCACACGCAAGCATACGAATATGTCGTCAGCGGAAGTCGGCCGTTTTATGGGCAATAAAAATCACGCCACCGTACTGATGGCCTGCAAAAAAATCGCCGACTGCATCAAACGCAACACAGAACTAACATGGAAAATAACCGCCGGCAATAAAATCTCAAAAGCCAGAACAATACTTGCAAAGCTGGAAGAATACATAGCGGGCTAAGTCGAATGAAAAAGCGGCAAAAAAAGTAAAAGAAAAGGGCGGCATCGATTCCTACAATGCCGCCAAAACAAACTAATAAAAGGAGAAGGAAGATTAGTATTTTTTTCGTTCACTCCTAAATACGCTGCGTTGGCAAAATGGTTCAAAAAAAGTTGGAAAATAAAAAAACATTTACTAAAAATAACGAATTATACCCTTTAGGGTAGTAATTATCCGCGGACAAACGGGAAAATTTAATTGTAAACAGTGTGTATAGGTTTTTAAAATGGAATATGCGATAGGCAAAACCGGCAGAGTCGTTGCAGCCAGACTGTTTGAGGGCGAAGATATTTATGAGTGCATCGAAAAAATCGCCGCTGACGAAAAAATCAAATCAGCTGCTGTCCTAATCACCGGCGGCTTTAGAGCAGCTGATGTTGTGGTTGGGCCAAAAGAGGAAAAGCCGAAAATTATCGGCAACTTCAAAAAATTCGTCGGCCCAGGCGAAGTGCTTGGCGTTGGCACGATTTACTGCGACAGTGA
>JAGLNB010000194.1 GCA_023139715.1 Planctomycetota bacterium
GGAGCAAAAACTTTTCTCGTTCTGGAAGTTACGCTCATTGAAATTGAAGGCATTTGCGCCGGCCGAAAGCCAGATGCTGAAAATGGCCTTAACCTGCTGCGATTTGAATAAATCTGTCTTTGATTTTAAATTCTCAGTTCCGGCTCGGTCTTGCCGGGCTCTTCGCAAAAGCCCGTGCGAGCTGAAAGATAAGCGGCCTGCAGAACACGCATAGTATCAAGATTTTCGGCGGCACTGCTTATTAACTTATTTTCAGGCGGCCTGGAAATACTCAATGCAAAATTTTCCAGCTGAGCCGAAAGCCGGCTAACTAAATTATCTGTGCAAGCCAACTCTTCCTCTATTTGTCCGGCCGAATCGGTAACCGTAAAACGATTTTGTTTAACGGTTAAAATTTTGTTTTCGCCGAAAATTTTCAGCCATTCGCTCGAATCGCCAAACGTTCTATTTGCAACCAGATTGCCAAAAAGCGTATCCGAAAATTTCATCGTGATTACAGCAGTATCTTCTGTCAGATACATCCGCTGTTTTTTATCGCCGGCTTTGCTCGTAATAAGAGCGTAAATCTGTTGCGGTATTTTGAAATTGCTGACTATTGTATCGATTAATCCATAACAATTTTGCAAAAGGACTCCGCCGCCGGCGAGTTTCAAATCGCTCTGCCAACTTGGAAGTGTTTGGCTGTCAACATTGCAAACCGCACTGAGCGAAAAAATCCGGCCTGTTTTTCCCTGCTCTAAAAATTGGCGAAGATGAGAATAGCTTTGCGAAAATCTATCTGTAATTCCAACGGCAAATTTAACATTTTCCATTTCAGCCAGCCCGGCAAATTCAGATGCCTGGTCAAAATCCCTGCCCAAAGGAGCCAATTTAAAAATGTTGACCTGTTTTTTAATTGCCGTTTTAATTTGTTCTGCGCAGTTGTGCAAGCCGTCTACAATCAGGAGACAGTCGAGCTGGTTTTGTATTATCAACTGGCGGTAATCGTCAAAAGCAGCGCAGCCGAATTTTGCAGCTGTGCTTTCGGCAAGTTTCAAATCCTTATCCGCCACAGCTATAATTTCAAAGCATCCGCCAGCCGCCGCTTCAAGCAGTGCTTGTCCCTTTTCGCCAAGCCCGACTACAGCTGTTTTTAATTTGTTTTCATTCATTATAAAAAATTCGTTTTAATCAGTTTTCATTCAGCTTTGATTTTACCCTGTTTTTTTGCAGAATGAAACTACCAGCTCCGCGGGTTTGCATAAATTTTTCCGAACCGGCTGGAATCAAAATCGCTTCGGTTTGCGGCAATTGTTCGATTAAAGCAAGGCCTTTTTCGATTCCCATCACACTGACCGCAGTAGCGAGAGCATCTGCCTCAGTGCAGCTTTTACAAATTACGCTTACACTCGCCAGGCCGCTACTGCTTTTTCCTGTTTTGGTATTCATTATATGGCTGTATTTTTTGCCGTCTATTAAAACGAATCTTTGGTAATCGCCGCTTGTTGCAACAGCAAAATCATTTAACTTCAAAGTTAAAATCGATTTGTCTTCTAATTTTGGATTTGGCTCCTGCAAACCGATTTGCCAGAATTTTTTGCCATCTGGCGACCAGCCAAAACAGCGAATATCTCCGCCAATATCTACCATTGCGCCAATAGCTCCAATTTTTTTCGCAGCTTCAATTGCTTTGTCGATTGCAAAGCCCTTTGCAATTGCGCCCAAATCAATTTGGATTCCATCTGCGGCAAAACTAATGCTTTTATCATTTGGAGCGATAATAATTTTTTCATAGCCGATTTTTGAATGTACATTTTCCAAATCGGTTTGTGATGGAACTAAATTTTCTTTTGCCGCCTTTCGCCACAAATCTTCCAATGCCCCAACTGTAATGTCAAAAGCTCCATCGCTGAGTCGGCTAAACTCTATTGATTTTTTAATTATCTCAAAAGTTGGAGCGCTTACCACAACCGGATTTTTATAGCCGTTGCGATTTATTTTGCTGACTTCGGAATCGCTTTTGTAAAAGCTGCATAGGTTCTCAATATTTTCGATTTGCTCAAAGGCCGCCTCAATTACTTTTCTTGCTGTATTTGCGTCAGGGGCTATGGCAACTATGCGAGCGAATGTCCCCATTACTACGCGGTAGCCGCTGTCGATTTTGACAGGTTTCCTCGGCAGGCAAAAATTAAGCATGGCAACTACGCCGGCAAAAAAAATAATTCCAATTATAATTTTGTAATTTCGTTTATCCATAATCTCACCATAACAAAATATGCCGGATACTGATTATACTGTATAATGTGATTATGAAAAGTGAGATAAGAAATATAACTCTGAAAGAGCAGGTTGAGCGGGATTTTCTGCCATTTGTGCGAAAGCCGGCGAGATATATCGGCGGTGAAATAAACCAAATCAAAAAAGACCTTAGCCAATGCGAATTAACGGTTGCGCTGTGTTTTCCCGACATTTACGAAATTGGAATGAGCTATACGGGCATGGCGATTATTTACGACTGCCTGAACAAAATGGAAACGGTAGCAGCTGAAAGAGTTTTTGCGCCATGGCTTGAAGCGGAAGAAATCCTTCGCGATAAAAAAATTCCGCTCTTTAGTCTGGAATCGAAAGTCGCTCTGAAAAATTTCGATATTGTCAGCTTCAGTTTAACGAACGAACTTTGCTATACAAACGTTTTGAATATGCTGGACTTGGGCGGCATAAATCTTCGCAGCAATCAGCGAAGCGAAAATGAGCCGCTGATAATTGCCGGCGGCGGCCAGACAAATTGCTGCGAGCCGGTAGCGGAATTTTTCGATTTATTCCTGCTCGGTCAGGGCGAAGAGGCGATAGTTGAAC
>JAGLNB010000195.1 GCA_023139715.1 Planctomycetota bacterium
TTTTTGCTTTCGGTTTCACCTCACCTCATCGATGCAACTTTGATTTTCAGCTTATCTCTAACAGTAGCGATATTGATAATCATTTTTTCAGCAAAGGAAATTTCTGAACTGTTGAATTTCCCCCTGTTGATACTGTCAGTTGCGACGCTGCATATCGCTTTAATAATCGGTTATAGTAAACTAATGATGACGCATGGCAACATCGGAATCATCAGCAATATTATGCTCAGAAATAATAGGACACTGCCAATTATAATTTCCGGCTTATTCCTGACCGCTATTTTCGTGGCTACATTTAGAACATTTCGACAAATCAAAAAACACACATTTGAAATTGTCAGTAATATTCTGCCCTTAAAACAAATTAGCGTGGAGACGGATATTGAAACCGGCATCATTAATAAAAGCCAAGCCGTTGATTTAAAAAATAAAATTTCTCTTGAAACGGGATTTTTCACCGCCATCAGCAACATAAATAACTTTGTGATTTTTTGTGCAATAATTGAATTCTCAGCAGTGATTATCAACATCTTACTTTCAATGGCCATAGTAACAACAGCCAGATTATCAACAGAACCATCGGCAATAAAAATATACACTTCTTTTGCTATCAGCTTAGCTTTTATAATGCAAACATCCACGCTTATAACCATTGCAGCAATAGGATATCTTGTACGCAAAAACACCACACCGGTTATTTTAGAAAATAGTGAAGACAGCCAGAATGAAACAATTGAAAGAATCAGCATAGTTTCCACGCAACTGCCCAACAAAGATACAGCTAACAAAGATAAATTTATTAAGTGTCTCAACACCCAACTTAATGATTCGATAATTTCCAATTCACCTTCTAATACTTCGCACAATAAAACAATAATTGGCCAAAAGAATTGCCTTGAAGAAAACTGGCAAAAATCTAACGGTGCCTATTACTATGATTCAATAGCATCTTTGATTGAGGAAAAAACAGCTGAGCTTGCTAAAACTATCTTAATGGTCTCTGAAAATATCGAAGAATTACCCGTAACCATTCCGGTAAATATCGCAGTTCGCATAGCTCAAAAAGGCCTGAAATGCTTACTAATTGATATGGATTCAGCTCGAAACGCAATTGCTAAGGTCTTTGATATTGATCTAAACAGCCCGGCGGCAAGAACACAAAATGCAGTAATTCCCAGTGGAATAAATAATCTCTCGCTGCTTATGGCAAACAATACTAATGAAGACTGTTGTGAAATAATTACGAGAATTAAAGGTCAATATAATTGTGTATTTATTTATACTCCCAACGCTGATTTGACAACATCTAAATGCTGGGAACAAATTGCAAATTGTATCGATACAACAATGTTTTTTGGTTCAAATAGTAAATTTGACCATCCATCTCTCGACAATTTGCGAAGGATTCTAAAAAATCATAACTGCGAGACTCTTAAGCCAACAAAAACTTTTGCCAGTTATAATGTTTAAAACAAAATTCCGCTTTTAGCTTGATTCCGTACTAAGCCCCAAAGCAGCCAACTGGCTTTGCAGCAAAGCTAAGGTTTTTTCAAGACGGGCATATCGAGCCACCATCCGTGCTTCTTTTTTAGTTAGACGGGCCTCTTCTGCCTCAATTTTATCCTCAAGAAGCTCTATCTTGTCATCTGTATGCGTAATATTTATTGGGATGCTGCCCGTTGTTGCCTTGAGCATTTTATCCATTGCATCTTCCATTGCACCGGCAAAGCCTTGTTTTACCCTTATCCTGGCATTAAAACTACCATCCTGACTCAAATCAACACTAAGCTGGAGGCCGTTTTCCGGATAGACAGGGTCGCCATTGTCATCAAAGGTACTGATGCCAGTAATAATATTCCCGCTAATTGTTGCATCACGGTATACAGATTCCGACGAAAGTTTAATTTGGGCACTACTAATTACACCACCACTTACCACTGCCACAACATCATAATCGCCGGCCGTGGTATAATCACTGCTGGCACTATAAAATCCAACTGTATTACTGTCACTGCTACCACTTTTATCTGCTCCGATTATATCCAGCACACTCATAT
>JAGLNB010000196.1 GCA_023139715.1 Planctomycetota bacterium
CAATTAATTCGTTGTCGATGAAAAAGCCATCGGAATATTTATGTGTGAATTATTAGCTCCAGTTAGAGACAAAATATCATTTACTGCTGTCATAAACAGTGGCGCAGACGCTATTTACGTTGGCCTTGGCAAGCTGAATATGCGGGTGAATTCTAAAGGAATTGCTCCTGAGATGCTGCGTGATATTGTTAAAGAAGCGCACATGGCAAAAGTTAAAGTTTATGTTGTACTAAATACGATTGTTTATGATGACGAAATCAATATTGTTGATGACTTTCTGGATTTAATTAAATCAGCGGGTGCAGATGCTGTGATATGCTGGGATTTTGCAGTCATCAATAAGGCACGTGAAAAAAATATACCGATTCATATATCCACACAAGCAAACATTTCCAATATAGAAGCAGTTAAATTTTTTCAGTCGCTTGGAGCTCAAAGAGTGGTACTTGCGAGAGAATTGTCACTGCAGCAGATAAAAGCAATCAAATCCCAAACCTCAGTTGAGATTGAAACTTTTGTACATGGTGCAATGTGTGTTTCGGTCTCGGGAAGGTGTTATATGTCACAATATTTGTTTGGGGCTTCCGCTAACAGGGGCGATTGCTATCAGCCCTGCAGAAGAGAATATACTGTGATTGACAATGCCACAAAAGATGAACTCAATATCGGCAGCGGCTATGTTATGAGCCCGAAAGACCTTTGCACTATAGAAATTATGGATAAGCTGATTGAAGCCGGTATAGATTGTTTTAAGATTGAAGGCAGGTCGCGTTCGCCGGAATATATTAAAACTGTTACTTTGGCGTACAGGCAAGCTATTGATGCAGTGAAAGCCGGCAAATTCAATAAGGAATTGACAGATAAACTTTTGGTGGATTTGAGGAGTGTTTATAACCGCGGATTTTCTAAAGGTTTTTATCTTAATAAACCGGGTAGAGAAGATTTTTCAGAAATTGATGGCTCTGCGGCAACTCATAAAAAGATTATAGTTGGCAAGGTTTTAAATTATTATCCTAAATCAAAGGTTGTTTTCGCTGCAATTGAGAGTGCCGCCATTTCGATTGGTGATGAGATACAAATTCATGGGCCAACGAGCGGAGTTGTTGAATTACAGATAAAAACACTAAGGATGGAAGACGGCAAACCTGCCAGGTATCTTGATAAAACAAAAGGCACATTCCTGTGTTCGTCAAGGGTTAGGCGAAACGACAGAATTTATAAAGTTGTAGAAAAGACATAACGCAGGGGGAAATAACAGGCGGCGGTGGGAGTCGAACCCACGAATAACGGTTTTGCAAACCGTCGCCTTAAAATCACAAGCTCAGCAAAAACAAGAACTTACACCACCACCACAACAGCACTTACAAACCAGCTTACAAACAAAAACAGAAAATAGCCCAAAATCGACTGCAA
>JAGLNB010000197.1 GCA_023139715.1 Planctomycetota bacterium
GCGGACTCTTCGGCGAAGGAACCGAGGCAGCCGGCGATTTCTATCAGCTTTCAAATCAGGCAACGCTGGGCGTGAGCGAAAAGCAAATCGTTTCGCAATTTGAAGATAATATTATTCCAGAAATCGTCGAATACGAAAAAGCAGCGAGAAAGCAATTGCTCACAAATAAATCGGAAATTCTCGATGACAAAATTTCCAGAGCAACCGCCCTTTTGAAAAATGCCCACCTGATAAGTTCGCAGGAAGCATTGTTCCTTTTAAGCCATCTGCGGCTCGCTATAAATATGCGAGAACTTATGGGTGCTTCAACTCCTGCTATCGAAAAGCTCTGCTCTATCGGGGAAAAAAATAAAGAAAATTGTCTTTCAATAAACACGATAAACCGCCTGTTTATGCTGACTCTTCCTGCCCATTTACAATTAAACTACGGCAAAGAACTCGATGCAGCCGGAAGAGATGCCCTGCGAGCCAAAATCATCCGCTCAACACTTAATGGTTAGTAAAATAGTTCATTAAGCCACGGACAATAAATTGCCTTCGTCTGCCAAAATGGCACAAAAAACGGCGAGCAAATTTTGTAATAAACAGCACAAAAAAACATAAAACATTAAAACAAAAGAAGTTACGCAATAAAAAAACAATTCCAACCAACAACTGGCATAGGTTTTGCACATTCAATCGAAAGGTAAAAAACTAAATAGAATTTGCTCACTGCTCAGCGTAATAAAAGCTGACAAGTGAAAAAATTGGGTGAACAGTAAATATGTAAAAGGGAGTTAAAGAAATGGCTAAAATCATCGGAATAGACCTTGGAACTACAAACTCAGTGGTAGCTGTTATGGAAGGTTCAGCCCCAAAGGTGCTGATTAATTCGTCCGGCGCGCGGCTGACACCTTCGGTAGTCGGCTTTACAGATAAAGGCGAACGGCTCATCGGACAAATCGCAAAACATCAGCAGGTTACGAATCCGGAAAATACCGTGTTCTCCATAAAAAGATTTATGGGTAGAAGGCATAGAGAAGTTTCTTCAGAAGAAAAAATCGTGCCTTATAAAATCACCGGCGCCTCGGAAGAATTGGTAAAAGTAAATGTACGCGGAAAAGAATATACACCGCCGGAAGTTTCAGCAATGATTCTGCAGGACTTGAAAAAAACAGCTGAAGATTATCTCGGTGAAAAAGTTACAAACGCTGTTATTACAGTTCCGGCTTACTTCAACGATGCCCAGCGACAGGCGACAAAAGATGCCGGAAAAATAGCTGGACTCGTTGTGGAAAGAATTATAAATGAGCCAACCGCAGCAGCACTTGCCTACGGACTTGAAAAAAAGAAAAATGAAAAAATAGCTGTCTTTGACTTCGGAGGAGGAACTTTTGATGTATCTATTCTCGATATAGGCGATAACGTCTTTGAAGTTCTAAGCACCAACGGCGATACGCATTTGGGCGGCGATGACCTTGATGATGTGCTGATGAATTATCTCGCTGATGAGTTCAAAAAGACAGAGGGAATCGATCTTAGGAGCGACCCGATGGCTCACCAGAGATTGAAAGAAGCAGCGGAAAAAACCAAATGCGAATTGAGTACGCAAATGGAATCAACTGTCAATCTGCCATTTATTACAGCTGATGCGTCCGGCCCAAAACATCTGCAGGTTACCATTACACGCAGTAAATTTGAATCGCTTGCCGAACCCATTCTCGAACGACTCAAAACCCCCTGCCAAAAAGCAATCAAAGATGCAAATCTTTCAGAAAATGATATTGCAGAAATACTGCTCGTCGGAGGTTCAACGAGAATTCCAAAAGTTGTAGCAATCGCAAAAGAAATTTTCGCAAAAGAACCAAACAAAAGTTTGAATCCAGATGAAGTGGTGGCTCTCGGAGCAGCTATTCAGGGAGCAGTCCTCGCCGGCGATGCCGGAGTAAAAGATATTCTTCTGCTGGACGTAACACCGCTGTCACTTGGAATCGAAACGCTCGGCGGAGTAATGACAAAACTCATCGAAAAAAATACGACCATCCCAACCAGTAAAAAAGAAACTTTTTCAACAGCTGCTGACAGCCAAACAACTGTGGACATTCACGTATTGCAGGGCGAAAGAGAATTTGCAAAAGATAACCGTACGCTCGGCAGATTCCAGCTGTCTGACATTCCGCCATCGCCAAGAGGTGTTCCGCAAATCGAGGTTGCTTTTGATATTGACGCAAACGGCATACTAAACGTATCCGCAAAAGATGTTGGAACAGGAAAACAGCATTCAATCGAAATTAAATCAAGCTCAGGACTGAACGAAGAAGAAATCAAGAAAATGACGCAGCAAGCAGAAGAACATGCAGCGGAAGATAAAAAGAAAAGAGAAACTGTTGATGTGAAAAACCAGGCCGACCAGCTGGTTTACTCAACAGAAAAAACTCTTAAAGAACATGGCGAGAAAGTACCGGCAGAGACGAGAAGTAATATCGAAAACGCTCTTAATACGCTTAAAGAAGCGGCAAAAGGCGAAGATGCCGAAGCAATAAAAAAGGCAACTGAAAATCTCGGCTCAGTCAGTCAGGAACTTGGAAAAGTGCTTTATGAAGAGGCAGCCAAAAAACAGGCCGAATCAGGCAGCGAGCAACAAGCTCCACCACAAGATGAAACAAAAAAGGATAAGCCAAATAATGATGATGTAATCGATGCCGAATTTGAAGCAAAAGACCAGTAACACAATTCGTAACTCCTGCCCCGTAACTCGGAATAACGAGCGATGGGGCACGAGAAACGATTTTATTTTCCTATACAAAATCGACCAAAGATATTGCTTAGAACCTGCTCATCAACAGGAACAGATTCAATAAGGCAAATCGAGCTATAAACGCTGCGAAGAAGCATTGCAACTATCTCATCATTGCCAAGCTGCAATTCGCAAATGGCTTGATTTGTGTTTGAAATCGCTTCATTAACCGCTTGCCTGTGCCGAGCTGTAAGAGCAACACCGTAGCCCGTAGCTCGTGGCTCGTTACTCGTAGCTGACATTTCGCCAAACGCCAATCCAATAATGTTTTTCTCTATCATTTCACTAAGCAAAATTAGATTATCGCCGGTTTCGGAACTCGTTGGCAAAAAATCAAAGCCAAAAAGCTCTTTCAATTTTTTCAGACGAACGACTAATTCGTCTTCACTTAATAAATCAGATTTCGTTGCAA
>JAGLNB010000198.1 GCA_023139715.1 Planctomycetota bacterium
AGTGCGCCGTTCATACCAGCTTTCATTCCGCTTGTTCCGCTTGCTTCCATTGGCCTTCTTGGCGTATTGAGCCAGACATCAACGCCGCGAACAAGATATTTAGCCACGTTTATATTGTAATCTTCGAGAAATACTATTCGTCTTCTGACATCATATTGGGTGGCGAAGTGAATAATTTTTCTGATAATTTCTTTGCCTTCGGTATCTCTTGGATGAGCTTTTCCGGCGAAGATAATCTGAACCGGTTTATCTGTGTTGCTGAGCAGTTTGACCAGTCGTGCCGGATTTTTAAGCAGAAGGTTGCCACGTTTATAGCTGGCAAATCTTCTCGCAAATCCGATTGTCAATGCTTCCGGGTCGAGTACTTCTTCAGCCCAGTTTAATTCGGTGTGATAGGTTCCTCGCTGTTTCATTTGAGCTTTTAGTTGCCTGCGGGCGAATGCAATCAAATGTCCTTTGCATCGCTGATGAGTTCGCCAGAATTCTTCATCGGGTATTTGCTCTATACTTTTCCATGTGGCATTACCAATCATTTCATCGGTCCAGTTTGAGCCGAGATACCTTTCGTATAGGGAATTCAGTTCTTCTGAAATCCAGCTTTTTGCATGTACGCCGTTTGTGACCGATGCTATTGGCACTTCATTTGTTGGTGTGCCTTTCCAGAGTGCGCCCCACATTTCGCGTGACACTTCGCCATGCAGTTTACTAACGCCGTTTCGATACGAGCTTGTTTTCATAGCGAGAATCGGCATCTTAAAGAGTTCGTTATCGTTGTCTGGATTTGTTCTGCCAAGACCGAGGAAATCTTTTTTAGTTATTTTAATTCCGGGAAGAAATTTTGAAAAATATTTATCCATCATTTCTATTGGGAATTCATCGATACCGGCTTTGACAGGTGTATGTACAGTAAAGACGTTTCCTGCTCTTGTTGCTTCGAGTGCCTCATCAAATGTGAGTTTTTGTTTGTTTTGAATCTGCCGGATTCTTTCCAACGCCATAAATGCTGCGTGTCCCTCGTTCATATGGCAGATTGTAGGTTTAATATTCATAGCTGTAAGTGCTCTTAGCCCGCCGATTCCGAGCATGATTTCCTGACGGATTCGCATTTCGCGATCGCCGCCGTATAGATTTGCTGTAATCATCCTATCTGTTGGCGAGTTTTCAGCTATGTTCGTATTCAGCAGATATAGTTTTACTCTGCCTACATGGATTTGCCATATTTCGGCAATTACAGTCCCGTTTGGATATTCCACGCTGATAGTCAGCGGGTGGCCGTCTTTATTTTTTACCTGTTCGACAGGCATATTGTAAAAATCACTTTCATTGTAGAGCTCCTGCTGCCAGCCATCGACGTTCAGATATTGTCTGAAATATCCTTTTTGGTAGAGCAGGCCTACGCCTACCAGTGGAATACCAATGTCGGATGCACTTTTCAAGTGGTCGCCGGCCAAAATTCCCAAGCCGCCCGAATAGATAGGCAGGCATTCGTGAATTCCAAACTCTGTACTGAAATAGGCCATAACCGTTTTGGTATATTCCGGATAGTTATCTGAAAACCATGTTGGTCTTTCGAGATATGCATTTAGTTTTTTTACAGCTCGCTCCAGTTCGCAGATGAATCCCTGATTTTCAGCGAGTGCATTTAGTCTTTCCTGCGGAACGGTTCCGAGCATTTTGACGGGATTATTTCCACAAGCCGACCACAATTGGCTATCGACACGTTTAAACAGTTCTACGAATTCGGGATTCCACGACCAGAACATATTCCTGGCCAGAGTTTCGAGTTCTTTTAGTTGTTCTGGTAGTGCGGGCAGAACCGTGAAGCTACGAACCTTTTGCATCTTTGCCTCCATACAGCATAATTTTTTGTCTATCAAGAAGTAATAAATTTAGTTAAAAAAGCGTTTTGCTTTCATTGCTTATTAATCGACAAATACGATGTTTGGCTTAACAGCAAAAGGGGCATCTAATATCCAAAGTCATTAAAATTTCGCCAAAAATCGCATATATACCCTTCAGGGTAGTAAATGTCCGCGAACAAAACTATAACTGCTTATTTTTGAGTTACTTACCCGCGTACAAACGGGAAAATTCAATCGTGAACAGTATATTTCGGTTTTGAGCGAATTTATTTAAGACCGTTACAAATACCTGCTTTTGCTCTTTTGTGATGTTTTTAGCGGTTTTAATTGATGTGTTTTTGTTAGCCGGATTTTAGACCGATAAAAAAGCGATTATGGCCACCGTTTTTTTTTCGGTGCAACTATTACATATTTTGCAGTTTGTATTCAACACTGTCGAGCAGTGCTTTCCAACTTGCCTCTATAATATTTTCTGAAACGCCGACTGTTCCCCAAACTTTGTCTTTGTCGCGTGATTCGATTATAACTCGTACTCGAGCTGCGGTTCCCTGCCTTGCATTTACTACTCGCACCTTGTAATCAATCAGATGAATATCCTTGATAGTTGGATAGAATCCTTCGAGTGATTTTCTAAGAGCTGCATCGAGAGCATTAACCGGGCCATCGCCTTCGCCAACCACGTGTTCGACCACATCGCCGACTTTTAGTTTTACCGTTGCTTCGGTAATCATATTTCCATCTGCATTTTTCTCAACGGTTGTGTGATATTTTATTAACTCAAACGATGGCTTATATGTTCCAACGATTTTTTTTACGAGCAGTTCAAAACTTGCATCAGCTGCCTCGAATTGATAGCCGTCATTTTCGAGTTCTTCGACTTTTGTAAGTATTTTTTTTGCGAGTTCTTTATTTTCAGCTATATTTGTTTTTTCCAGTTTTGCCAGAATGTTTGATCTTCCGCTCAGCTCCGAGATAAGGAACCTGCGTTCATTTCCTACCATTTCAGGGCTGATATGTTCGTAGGTTTTTTTATTTTTTCTAAGAGCGTTTACGTGCAAGCCGGCCTTATGTGCAAAAGCGCTTTGGCCTACGTATGGCATACTCATAACGGGTGCTAGATTTGCGATTTCAAATATAAAACGTGATACATCTGTGAGCGTTTTTACTTTTTGGTCAGACAGAGTTTCAAAGCCCATTTTGAATGTAAGGTTCGGTATTACGGTGCAGAGATTTGCATTTCCGCATCGTTCACCAAGTCCGTTTATTGTTCCCTGCACATGCCTTGCGCCGGCTCGAACAGCTGCGAGACAATTAGCCACTGCGCAGTCGCTGTCATTGTGTGTGTGAATTCCGACTGTTATTTGTCCGAATTTTTCGCAGACGGCTTTTGTGATTTCAAAAGTTTCATTTGGAAGATTTCCACCGTTCGTATCGCACAGCACCAGTGCTTCGGCTCCGGCCTCGGCTGCGGCCTGGAGCACTTTCATTGAATACTGCGGATTTTCTTTATAGCCGTCGTAAAAATGTTCTGCATCGAAGATAATTTCTACGGATTTATCTTTTAGATATTTTACGGAATCGGCGCATAGTTTTAGATTTTCATCGAGCGAGCAGCCAAGCACATCTGTTACGTGCATATCCCAGCTTTTGCCGACCAGCGTTGCCGCTTTCGTTTTGCAGCTGAGCATTGCGTTTAGAGATGCATCGTCAGCTGGTTTTGTTCCAGCTCTACAGGTGCTTCCAAAGGCAGCGATTTTTGAATTTTTCAGGCCGAGCGACGCTACTTCTTTGAAAAACTGCATTTCTTTAGCGTTTGAAGCTGCGTATCCGCCTTCGATATAATGTATTCCCAGCTCATCGAGTTTTTTTGCGATTGCGAGTTTATCTTCGAGCGAAAAGCTCACTCCTTCTGCCTGCATACCATCGCGAAGCGTTGTATCGTAGAGCATTATTTTTTCCACAGCTTTTCTCCGTATATTTTTACTATAATAATGGCTTTTATTTTATCTTAGCTCGCCGCC
>JAGLNB010000199.1 GCA_023139715.1 Planctomycetota bacterium
TGTTAATGTTGATTCAATCTCGTTAAGTGGTAAAGGTGCACGCGGTGCACCAAGTAAAAAGACGAAGCGGTCTTATGGTTCACAAAAATATTATAAGTTCGGAAGGGGTGGTTACTGATGGGTATATTTGATAAGATAAAAGAGTTGTGGACTGAATACCGAACGCCTACACGGATAGCCCCACCAACAACACAAGCACCTGGGACAATTGGGGGCACACAAGTTGTTCAGACACCACCAAGCATGCGACAGCCAACACAAGTACATTCAACTACACCAACGGTTCGAATACATGGAAAAGAACCATCTAAAAAGCGTAGGGTTAAAAAAGTTGTTCATGCGCCTATCGTTGAGAGGGTTAAAGATGTAATACCTAAAATTGATGTTAAAGTTGCCGAAATACAAAAAAAAGCAACACTGCAACAAAAAATACAATTGTCGCGACCATCTGAAGCAATTTTAACAGCATCACAAAAAGGTGCTGAAATGTTCAGGACAGCAGGTGAAAGATTCACAAAAATAGAAACCCCTTTAGTACACCCCATTAATATACAAGTAGGCGCTACGCTACTTGAATCAGGAGCCAGAACAGTTGAAATGGCTGGTATGATTCCTGCTGGAACTGAAACGTTAGCACGGCATCCAGAATTAGTAAAGCCGGCATTGGCAGTTGGATTATACGGTTCGACAGTTGGAATGGGTAAAGCACTAAAGGAAGACCCCCTACAAACGATTTCAGACATTGCTGTAATGGGAACTGTGTTTCGTGGCGCAGGACGAGTTGTACCAAAACCTAAAATACCATATACAATTGCAAGAAAGGCAACAGTTCCAGAAGGTGTACTATTAAAAGGTGAAATTAAAGCACCAAAGGTTGATATTCAACTACCAAAAACAAAAGCAGTAACAGAATACATACCTTCAAAAGTAGAAACGTTTGTTGGTAAAGTTAAAGGGGAAGTTGCAGATTTGTATGTTCGAGTTCCTGAAAGTGAAATTGGTATGTTAAAATCAATAACAAGCGAGAAAGCACCATATCAAGTAATGACTGGCAAAGGTAAATTTACAGTTATCGATCAACCAACGTATTTAGATATAATTCCATCAACTAAATTAAAATTGGCTGGTGAAACAAAATTAACATTGAGGGAGCAGATAGCATCGAAAGTCCCATATGAGATAATTCCAAAGGTTGATCTTACGCAGGTTAGGTTACAAACATCTATTGTTCCAGAACGTGTAATGATACCTGAATTTTTACGAACGATTGACGTAACACCAACCCAAACACGAGCAGGGACGTTTGAATTTGCAGATACAATGAAAACAAAGTGGCTCCTTGAACGCGGTAAAACAAGCCAATTTAAAGACTTCACAGAGCCGTTTAAGCGTAAAGACATACAAGAGATGCCATACACAAGAGATGTATCAATTGGAATTGGTGAAGAATCTGCTTTATTGGGGCGTGTATTATCAAAACAAGAACGTGGACTTGTAAGAGATACGATAATCAAAGAACGAATTGAATTTGAACCAGTGAAAACACAATATACACCACCACGAACGGACTTTAGCACCGTTGGAAGTGTCACAGGACAACAATTAATAATGAAACCTAAAGCAGCATCAACGACATTCAAAGAACCATCTACAATTCAAACTATTAATCTTGAAACCGATATTAGAATGCCGGATACAATGGCGCAGATCGTACCAAGAACAAAGACTGCACCAACGACATTCAAAGAACCCGTTGATGCCCCTGTCTTTGATGTGGAAGCAATGTTTAAACGTCCTACCTATGAACAATTTTTATCTAAGACTAAAGTGAAAACAATTGGTAAGACAAAACCCACAAACAAAAGAAGATTAAAAACAGTCTTTGCACCAATGCCAACCCATGCGAAAATAACAACAACAACCGTGCAAACTGTAGACAGTATATATGAGCAACCAATCAGTGCAAAACAGGATTTTGTGACTGAAATAGGAATCCCACAAACACCAATTCCAATAACACGGATTGATACGGGTTTTAAACCTATTATAGAAACGGGGCCCGTAACAGAAACACAACCCAAAATACCAAAAACACCACCTAAAGCACAAGTTATATTTGATTATCCACCAATAAAACCAATCGTGACATTACCGAAAAAGAAAAAGGATAAAGACGAGAAGAAAACACGAAAACAACAATTAAAAAGTTTCCAGTGGTTCATTAACAATCCGATTGCGTCACCGTTCGGCAATTCTGTTGGAAAGGTGAACAAATGAGCGGTGAACTTCCATTACAGCGTCATTTAAGAGAAGACGCGGAACAGCGTAGACGAGAACAGTTTAAATCTAAAGTTGATTTGGCGAAATTGTTAAAAGGTGAGATTGATGAAGATTAAATTATTGATTGTCGCTGTGCTGTTGTTGTTTAGTGTTGGGGGTGCGTGTGCCGCGGAAGATACCGTAGAGCGATACACAGTTGATTATACTGATTATTGGACAGTTGGTGGTGTAAAAGGTGATGCTGCTGTAGTTCAAATGCCTACACTATACCCAACATCAAATACGTTGCGTTTCGATCATGTCACAACGGTTGGCGGCACTGCATGGATTACATTCAATGAGTTAATTTCACCAGATTATATACGTTTTACCGTACGAGATATTACAACATATAATAATAATCCTGCCGCATTTTATCAGCAATATGTATCATATTATGATTCTGATGGTGTATTAATCTTTGAATCTGTTTTGTTAAGGGATCAGTTTTGGGATAATAAAGAAAATGATACTTTCGAATTGATTAAAATTGGTAACGACATCCATTTATATATCAACGGTGTTCAAAATACAACAATCGGTTCTACAACAGAAGATGAAATTTATTTTGAATTCAATTACCACCCAACCAATACGAAATTAACAAGTTTATATTTCGATGATTTTGCAACTTCTAGTGTATTGGGCATGGATGAACACTGGACACAAACCTCTACTTATATTGATGTGTCTTATGGTGTACAATCCATGTTTTCATTTCCATCTTCTACATATACAGTTGAATCAAAACAAGTATCAACTGGAACAGTAATTGATACAACAACAATACCAAGTAATCAAGGTGCCGGTGATAAACCAGCAGGATTTGTAAGATGGAATCGAAATGAAATATACGGCACGAATTGGGGATTATATCACGTTCAGTTATTCCGAGATACAACAAAGTTAGCGGAAACGACATTTACTTATTTCGATTCAACCATAAGCGGTAGTGTATCATTTGACCAAGATTCTTATAGTCAAGGACAAACGGCAAACATCGCTTATACAATATCATCACCAGACTTCTCAACATACACTTATTATCTAAAAACGATGGATGTAACTGGAACCGTGGAAGACACATACACACTAACAGCAGCAAGTGGCACAAAATCACCATCATTAACTGATTACGATAGCGGTATTTATTACGCAATTCTAAGCCGGACAAACAAGGCTACAGGTGTAAATGAAGAGTTCGCTTATGACTATGCTTCTGTAACCGAAACTGTATATGTAGTTGGCAATGTCACAGAAGCAGTAAGCGGTCTTAAAATGCCGAATGCCAGTATTCAATACTTACAAGGTGTGACATATTACAACACAACAAGCGCAGACGATGGTTCTTATAATGTATCCGATCTTAGCGTATCAGTATCAACAACGATAACAGCAAATGCTACATACATAAATGACGCTAATTTTGGGACTAACAATTATTCATTATCATCATTCTCATTTACCCCCTTAGCAGCCGAAATATACAATATCGATCTTATCTTATTCGATGTGAACCACACATATAACAATGCCAGTGTATACGGGTTAGTTCATGATAATATATACAACCAACCCATTTACAATTCTACTGTGAATATTTATAATGATACGTGGAGCGATTCAACTACATCCACAGCAACTGGATACTATGTATTTAATGGGCTTTTACGAAATGGAACTTACAATGTCAACGCTACTGCAAATGGTTACACTGATTCTATTAATTATGAAATCAATACAACCACATCAAACGCAACCCGACAGGACATACCGTTGTCTACGCTATACACCGTTACAATAAAGGCAACAGATGCCACCACAACGGCTTATTTAAGTGATTTTACGGCAACGCTTGACGGTGTAGAGGGCACGGCTGTAAATGGAACTGTAACATTCAACAATATCGAATATGGTTTACATGCGATAAGTGCAATTGCAGATGATTATTACCCAAGTGCTACTACTCCATTAATCGATGAAGACACAGAAGTGATATTAGATTTGACGAGATTACAAAGTGAGTATTACGCACCTCATCAAGTTAAATTTATAGTTAAATCATGGTACGGTACGAAATATAGTGGGGTTGCAACGGTTGTTTATATTGGTGATGAAGCAAGCGGGGATTCATATCTAACTGGCACAACTGGTACAGACGGGGCTGTCGTGTTTGAATTGTCCGAAGATGTGCAATACACCATAACATTCATTGACGCTACACAAAGCATCAATGAAGATCGAACACTTTATCCGGTTGAAGATAAATATTCTGTAATTGTGTTTGGTGCAAACCTAATACCAGATACACCAGACACAAACAATATCTTATTCGGCTGTTATGGCGCATCAATCAACCTAACACATGGATATATTAACGTATCATTCAACGATACAAGCGTAACAACTACATTAGCGGAACTGTGGATTAATGATACAGATATGACCAATCTCTATTACTTCAATACAACCGATGATGCAAAGAGTTGGTCTCAAGTTGTTACTGGTGGTAATGCATCATACGTAATTGTATTCAAACTTACAAACACTGAACTATCAGAGCCATTAATCATAACGCGATATATCCAATTTGACGACGCTGTACGAGTAAACTTAGGATTAGACGAGGGGTGGAAGTATCAACTCATAGCGGTGGTTATAATTAGCGTTATAGCATTATTAGGAAGTGCATTAAACGCTGAAAAGATGGCTGTTATTACTGTCCTTGTCGGTTGGCTAATGGTCTTTTTCGGTTGGTTACAGGCAGGTG
>JAGLNB010000002.1 GCA_023139715.1 Planctomycetota bacterium
AGCCCGCACTTACGGGAATGAATGTTATTTGCCTCCACATATGAAGGCATCTGCCGATTTTATGAAATCTGATATTAGCACATCTTCGTCATTGTCTTTGCTCAGTGCCAAATCAATTGCACCAATAAACTTCTGTACCGCCGGATTTGGCTTTTTCTCACTATCATCGCCCTGCTCTTCCTTCTCAGCTTTCAACTTATCTTCACGCTCCTTTTTCTTGTCTTCTGCTGACATTTCACCCTTAGTATATGGACAATCGTCACCAGTACATGCAGATTTTAACACCTGGAAAAAACTACCCTTAGCGCTGGGTACATCGACTATAGAGGTTTCTAACCATGATTTGACAATGATTGTACCGGTGTCCGTGATTGACTTGGCCTTCCCACCAATTGAAAAACCCTTGAACATCCCCTCATCAATCATACCACGAAGCCATTCGAGTTTAGGTGATTTGCTTATTCTAACCACTAAGAACGGCTTAGTACCAAAACTAGTCTCCCACACCTTACCAGCAGAATCCACAAACTTCTCGACGACAACGCCGACAGCGCCTTTCCACTGTGGAGCTTTATCGTGTAATAGTTTAACAACAGGATTCTCCATGTATGTTTTATACACGGTTTTAAGAGAGTCCATGTCCATGTTTTGGGCATCTTCGTCCTCATTACCATTTGATGCATAACCTGCTAGGTATAGGTGCCCGCCTTTATCTCCGACTTTCTCGAAGGTCATGTCATAATGCCAGTCGTTATCAGTCATCTTTTCCACTTTCCTTTTTATTTCTGCGCAGTATGCCTCTGGATCGTCCTTGTCTTGATTCTTTGAAACACACTCTTTGAAATTTTTATAATCTGCAAATGGCATTTAAATCATCCTCACCTAGCATACTTCAAACCACCTTTGGTTGTGTATTCTGGTAATTCGAATAATGGGATTTCCCAACAACGATCATTAGGCCTGATGTGTGGGATCATGTACCTTTCACCAGTCTTAGGATCAACATACGGCTCATCAATAGCAGCAATCTGACCATTCATGCGCTTGCTATCATCAGCAGTTTTCTTGTCAAAGTGTGCTTTCCACTGTCGGTATTTTGCGCCGCCTTCCTGCCAGCCATCACGCCTACCTTCCTTGGTTGCAACCAATACCTGATCACGAACCAACCGCTCTAGTTCCCATTCCTTGAATGAAACATCGAATAGTCCTTTTACTCGGCTTTCAATC
Organism: Planctomycetota bacterium; assembly: GCA_023139715.1. Lineage (GTDB taxonomy): Bacteria > Planctomycetota > Phycisphaerae > Sedimentisphaerales > Anaerobacaceae > JAGLSG01. The sequence continues at coordinate 1,228 of JAGLNB010000002.1, forward strand.
TGGCTCAGTGCCTCACCTTCAGACATCCCGGACTTAATGGCTGCGTCCATCTCTTGATATAATTTATCAGCGTTGAATGCTAAATCGCCTTTTGCTCTAGCAACTGTACTCTCTGATAGTGCCTGAGTGCGAAGTCCAATTGATGCCAGGGCGTCTATGTCTGGTTCTGGTGGAGTATCCATTTTGGTGTCTGCTGCACCAGTGGCAAGTCCTAGTGAATATGCTGTTATGGCAGCGGATTCCAGCAGTTGACTTAATTTAGTTCCTGTGATTTTATTAAGGAGTGCACGTAGACTATCAAGTAGTGTCATATAATCGATCTACCTCCTTCTTTGCCTGTTCCTGGAGTTCAGCCAGCCATTCCATGACTTCATCCATGGTTTTATCTTCCAGTTTTGTTGTCTTGATGGGTTTCTTCATGCCGTCGTAGGCTGGTGGTTTTGGTACGAATCCTGGTGTGCCAGAGAGTGCGCCTACTCTTGCGGCTTTATCAGTGATGTCGACATCATCAAACTGGCTTTCCCAACCCATCTCATCATCTTCATCTTGGTCCAAGTCTTCATCCGGTGACTCTGCGTCACCACTTGGAAGGTCATACTTCTCATCTTTCCAAGCGTCTAACCCATCCCTTAACCGCAATTCATTCACAGAATCCAGGCCTGCGCCAAGTCTAGCGATATCTATATCAGTCTGGACATTCTTATCTGCCAAATCAAGCTCATTCCTGAACTCAAACTTAACATCATCAGTGAAATCTGACCATACCACATGCCTATTAAACATGTCTTCGATGAGTTTCAGCCAGGGTCTAATACCAGCAGACTTGTGTATTTCCATCTGCTGGATGCCAGTAGCTTTATTTAAATCTTCGGTGAAACCGAGTTCGGATGGCGTTAATTCAAATACTGCAAATACCATCTTAGCAAACCATTTCTGTGAATCTATAAACTGCATCTGTTGAGAAGTAAAAGGCATAGACTGAACTTTTGCACCGCCGCCGGTAACTATCCACTTATTGTATTTTCGTGGACCCCGAAGTTTAGCCTCGAAATATGCCTGTTGTCGTTTCAACTCGTCCAGGTCCCTCACGTCTGGAAGGTCAATCTGACCGCCTACAAACAGCCCGTTTTTCCAATACTTCGACTGTGCCAAGGTGGAATCGATCATGTAATCTATGATCTCTTCGATGATTTCCAAGGCGGCTATACCGTAAGGTCCACGGCTCATCGGTGATTTTTGGAAGTATATTATCTCATCAGGACTGAACTCTATCGGCTTACCCTGCGGATTAATCCATGAATACTGCCAGTATGTCTTAACCTGGCCGAACAGGTTCGTATCCATCATGAAACTGCGGCCATCTCTAGCGTATAATTGTAATGGCGGGAGCTGTGTGCTCTTTAATCTCCAGTTTTCTTTTTCGTATGCAATAACTGGATATGATTTCAAGATTACCCCTGCGTCGTACTGGATTGCATCAGGCAACAGCATCCTAATAACATGTGACAGTGGTTTATCCCAGGTCATAGAATTGAAAAACTCTTTTGGTTTGTCGATGTGATCCTTTGGGACGTCGGCACCTTTTTCCATTGGTACGATATTCCAGTCTGCACCTGCGATCCGGTCAACTATATGCTGGACACACATACGGACCCATACTGACTTTTCTATAGCTTCGAGTCTGTCATAGTCAATGTCTCTGGGTCTGCCATAAGGTGGTGCCAGCCAAAATGCGTCTGTGTATACACCTTTGCGCTTGATGCCGTCCTCGTCTCCGCTATCCCACCAGGCACCACCTGCGGTTTGCATGGAATCGAAACGGTACATGTTGATACCCATTGCACCGCTTGCTTTCTGGAGTATCTTTTCACGGAAGTTCATGTCACCACCTCGATCATAATAGGTTGCTGAGTATTTGGACAAATAGCATAATATTTATAATTGTCAACAGGATTAAACAACACATTAACTGTAAGATCCTCGTGTCTGCCATTACAACACACACACTTAGGTATTGTAACTGATTTCATGCTGGCACCTCATTACTCCAAAATGTAGCCGGCATGACTTGAATGTGTTTACCACACACATCACAAATCCCGTTCTTCATAGGCCTCTTACCTGATGCCATGCCATATTCTTCTCCACATTCACAAAACACATAACTATAATCATCATCATCCCTTGGTGTTTCCAATGGCGAATCTGAATCAATCAATCCAACGGTGCTAATACTACCCAGTGCCAGCCTAGTAATCGCAATTGCCACAGCATCAAGCATATCGTCATGTTCTGCAAACGGGAACTGAGCCCATTGCTGCCTGAATTCTGGAATTCCTAGTATTTCGGTTTTGCGTAAAAGTACACTACCATTCTCAAAATGTGGCGCAATTGACAGCATCTTGGTAATCTTATCTTTGACTGTGAGCACACCAACAGCAGGAATCCATGTGCTGTCTGCTATATGCTGCGCCATGGCTGCCTGATATACATTATTTTCAATGAGTACTTCAACGGCCCGCATCCCTGCACCAGCCCACTCTTCATATGCGGTACAAATCTTATCGTATGCTGTCGGGAAATCCCATTTACCATGCCGTATTTCTATTAGGTGAACTTTTCGCTTATTTGCTTGATATCCCACCAGCGCAATACAAGTTTCATCGGCGTGTTCTTTCTCGCTTATTGCAAGATCAACACCTATGTAATAAGTTAAATCTTCAGGCAGGTCATTCCAATTATAATATTGTAACCAATCAACATTCAAATACTGCCCTTTCATACCGGACGGATCGTTCTGCTTTTCCCGGTCAAACATAATCGAACCGGCCTGCTGTCTGTCAATGAGTAGCTTCTTGATATCCCACACTTCTGGCCAGAGTACTACTGAATCACCTGTTACTTGGACATCTGATATTACTTCATTACCATCTGAATCAGTCTCAAATACATACTCGTAAGATTCAGGCCAATCAATAATAGCCCGATCTATAGACCGGTGCCAAAGTGCATTATCTATGAGTTGCTGGTATAGGTCAGCATAATGCTTCCTAGTACCAATCACAAACATCTGTGTGGTGGGTTCTACCAGCTGGCCGATGGTCCCATAAAACCAGTTATCCATAGATTCCATGCGGCCTTCAGTCTTGGTATTCTCATCATCAAGCATGTCGTCTACTATGATTATATCAAAGTGCCCGCCGGTGATTGCACCTAGTGCGCCGACAGCTTCAACCGTGGGATCCTTGAGTTTACGCCCGACGTCATCCCTCTTGCACCAGATGGCACCACCATCACTTTTGCCCTCTAATAGTTCGCCGAAATCTTGTTTAATAAGTGGATTATTTCGCAGTTCTGCCCTGATTGTACCTAATAGTTTGTTTGCCTGGCCTGATGTTTTGCTGACCATTAATACTCTAACATTCGGGATATTGCATATTGCCCATACAGGGAATAAATGGCAGAAAATTGTTGTTTTCCCATGATCTCTAGGACTAAGTTGCAAATGCCGATCACGACTGGTGTAATTTAACCACCGTATTTGATGAGTTGGCATGTTCAACCCTAGATAATGTTTCCCAAAAAAAGCTTTACTGTATCTTGCAATGGCTTTAGGTGGTAGGTTCGCTAACTTCTTTTTGTCCGTGTCACTCAATAGCATTGCAACCTCGAAGTTGAATATATTCTACAATTGTATAATAAATAGAAAATAATTGTACTTGTCGATATTTATACTTTGTTAATATTGTACAAATGTAAAAGGCTTTTATAGTTTTGGGTTATAGTAGTTTAAAGGTGAATTGAAATGAGTAAAAACACAACAGAATCAGACAACGAATACTTAAAATATAAAGTAGACACCCTTGAAACACAGGCAAAACACCTAATTGGAAAAAATGAATGGTTAAATTCCAAGTTGCAGACCAACCAACGTGAATACATACACCGGACTATAAACAAAGATGCAATATTGCAACCAGATCCGAATCCAAAACTACTACAAAATGCAAGGTGTTTGCAACTTTCTAATATATATAATGAGGCGCTGAATATCCAAGATACATATCCGTGTTCATCTTACATGGCTGTGATTTCCGACCACATATACAGGATGATAAACAAAAAAGACAATTTGAAGGAAATTGCAGAGACAATGCCATCTTGTAGAATTAATCCTAACGAGTGGTTAATGATTAAGAAGCAAGACTACAATGATTTAAAACTTCATATGGATCAACTACCGAAGGAACGCGCCTGTGTTCAGATGAATGTTGAAAAAAGAAGTATGCAACGTATTATTGAAAATTGCTTCCATAAACAAGGAGATATTGAATGACCACACAAATATACGAAACTAAATATGAAACATTGCATATCTATGGTTTCCCCTCAGATATTGTTCCTGCAATCAATAAGTACAACCGTGAACATCCTGGACCAAAAGGAGATGCCATCAACATCACTCAAATATGTCCAAAACATTCAAACAAGACGCTCAAGTCTACAAGGAATGATTTTAATGAATAATCCAATAAACGAAACTAAATATACCCGCCACCCCATCCCAAACAGCAAGCAAGCAGTATTCACATCGAAGCTGTCCGGCGCAGGCCAGGGCGTTGTCCCAGCATCAGTCAGGAATGGCAGGGATACAGATACCGACTTCAAACTAGTTCCAGGTTGCAAGGTTGAACTGCAGATCAAGGCGGTTTGGTATGAGGTAATTGTCTGTATCAAGTGCGGTGCTGATATTGTGCTGGATGGGCAAGGACATAAGCATGTGTGTAAGGAGGAAGTGAAATGATAAGATTCATAGATTTGAGTGGACAAGACACAGGATATAAGTTCGCATTCTGGAGCACAGTATCAGATTCGTTTTTTAAGATTGCAGGAGTTCAGGCGTGGAACACATATCAAGAGTTTGAAAAGGACTGTAATAGTGACAATATGAGACTCGATTACAAGGATGTGTGTCCTAAATGGGTATTTGAAACTAAACCACACCAAGAACATATTTATGATAATATAAAAAAAACATCACGTTCTTTTGAAATATCAAAAACAGACAAACGATGGATAACAACTAGTCCAATTGAGATAACACCGCTTCATGGCACAAGACCAATGCATCCTGCGCTATCGAAGAAGCTATACTATCAGAACGCAATTAAATATACATCCAAATGTAAAATACCTTCAGTTCCAACGGGTGTTTTACTTAGCCGTTTTAGACCAGCACATGCAGACATCACTGTCGCAATAACTACCATCAATAAATACACAATAGTCGAACTAACCCACAACAACAAGCACTATCATGGCTTGGCGTCCCGGGCAGACTGCGATAAAGAGAATGCTGTTACCGGGATTGCCGTCGCATACCACCGGGCTTTTGAGAAGATGATGCAACACCTTCAAACCAGCGTTGTAGATTACTCACCAATTCATAAAGCTAAAACCTGGAAGGAAATATGGGCCGATAATAAATTCGACACCAGCACATACCGCGAATGTATTGACAAGCACTTGAAAGACGCAGTTGATAAACAAAGCAAACTTGTAGATAAGGCCATATCTGATCTTTTGTCATGTACAGATGTTGATTTGAAACAATATGATTTGAAAACTGTACTTGGTGGAAAAGCAGCAATTAAAGAAATCTCAAAATATGGATATAATATTTATGAACTCCAGAACATGGACTCATTGATATTAACATATGTGCTACAACGATGCGGTGTAGAAATAACACGGCGCGACATAAAACTCACACTGCCAACAGATAGATTTGATGAAACACAAAACAATCTCAAATTACATCTAAAATCAATTGCCAAAGATCGAAGTGAATTACCATGAGGATTATAATATGAACATTTATGAATGTAGAAGATATAATGATGAAGATACTTTTGTTGAAGAATGGATGGGTGCATTGATAATCTGTGCCCAATCGAAAGAAGGTGCTGAAGATATATTTACACAAGAAGAAGATGAAAACCCCAAACAAACCATTGAAATTAAGTTGAATCGTGGTATAATTTATAATGATGAAATGAGGTAACTTAATATGAACATCTACAACCTAATCGACCAACTACACACCACCAATCCAGAATCGATACTCTACTGCTACCCAGACACAGACGACACAGCGCAGATCTTAGCCGACGAGTTCCCACAGGTCAGAATAGTCCAAACGCTGGGGCGATGGGTCCCACACGGTACAAGGATATCCATGTCTGAAGCATTGCAGAAAGAGTTTGATGTGGTGTGCCTGCCGGGCGATGTTGTCAGTGATATGTTGGGCGCCGGGATTAAATGTCTCAAGTTAAAAGGATATATTTATTCATATCTTGAAATTGTCACAAAAGGCACAGGTGTATCCAAGGGAATATGCACCGACGGGATATGGCGATATAAGAAGAAGTAGAGTTATTTCGCTTCTCCCTCTTTTTTTGTTGCTAACCAGTTCCCGAACTCTTCTGCAAGTTTTTCATCGATGTCTATGTTCGTGACGGTGATTGGATCTACTTTGACATCTAGCTTATCGTTCATCAAGCCCATGAGCTTCAACGATGCCGTCTTATTATCCCCTATCACTTTCTGTATGCCAATATATGATTTGCGGTCCTCATCTTGGCGATACTTTTCTGCTTCACCTTCAAGTTCGGCGTGCTTTATCTCATAATATGAATTGTTGAGTTCTCGCACAACCTCGGCAGGAGTGTTTTGTAGCCCTCCGTTCGTTATGAAAAGCCTATCATTCTCCACCTGCTTCATCGGCATGTCTAAGATTTCAGCGGTTTCCTTTGGTGTTTTGCCCTTGACAAACTCTTTCAGGACTTTATAACGACGTTCTCGCATTGCCTTGTTTTGGCCTAGGCATGTGTAATCTATCATACGTATATTATATATGGTTGAATATATTTATGTTTTTTCATCAGTCAGTTATATTCTCAATAGTCACTTTGACACGATCACCACGCTTAAACTTCGATGAATCTACCTGAATATCCACAGTCAAATATTCATCATCTATACCCCATGTATTATTCTTTACATAGCTTGTGCTTATTTGTTGTATTTATTCACCACCTAGTCAATCTTAATAATCTCTGCTAGATACATCCCTGGCGGACTACCCCTCCAATACCCATCATTATAGAATATTATTACACGCACATCCACATTTTCAACCGATGGTATGATTGCATTAATAAAATCCATGTTGATTGTTCTGGAATTAGAATCGCTCAAACCAGATATGACATGATAGCACAATTCACCATCAACCATACTACACAGCATGGCTTTATGTGGTGTACCAGATCGCTTGTATAGCTGTTTCTGTAGTTTCCTTGCGTCATAGATATTCATATTATACTCCTCTTTTTACTTTCTTTCGTGTGCGCCTACAGTCCTCACAAATAGGAGCAATATTAATTAATTCTCCAATTGTTCCAGGGATGTCTGCGCCACAATTCAAACATTTCACTGTTGTGGTTGTCGGTGTGGTCATTCTACTAGCTCGTAGGTATAGCTCGTATGTCTCTTCGAAGATGTCAGGTTTGATTGGATAAAACTCGCCCTGGATACCTTTGACAATCCAGTCGCCTTCAGTGGCAACATGCGCAACCTGTGATTTTATACCATCTTCCAAGGTTATTATTTCTGCTTCGGCTCTTGCGCCTGGGTGCCGTGCCTTGGTGATTATACCTAGACTATCACCTACAAATTCTCTGAGATCCTTCAATCCATTCAAAGTATATTCGAATCTCACTGCTTCAATTACCACCGATTTCGTTCTGTATTTTGTCATTTCAATCCTCTCTCTTTCTTAACAATATCACATTGCTACCCAGATTAGGCAGGACATGAATCCCAACCCAAAACCTAGGGCAGCAAAAAGTAAATCCTTTTTAAATTCCGGTGTCATTCTTAGTGCCACTCCCATGTAGATGTTCATAGTTCAAGTGGTGGTGTGTCCTGCGTACCAGTCCTCACATGCCTGCTCATTATCATCGTACTTCCAAGGTATGTCCTTAATCTCATCCAAGAATTGCAACAGTTCAATGTGTTCGGACTTGTTTGTCAGGTAGTCTTCTGAAAGTTTGCAACTGACAATCTTATCCTCGTCCATGACTACATTTGCAATTACGAAGTCGTGGTCGTCGGTGTATTCGATGTATTTGTATTCTTTGGTGTTCATTTTATAATACCTCTTAATGATGTGCGTTTTGCACCATGTTCTGGTATTTCGATTGTCTTATCTTTGTCTTGCTGTATCCTAAACTCTTTCTTACAATGCCAGCACTTCATAGCAGTGATATATCCCGGGACGTGTTTGAGATATGTATTACAATATGGACATTGTACTGTCCGGATTATATCTTCAGTAATATCTTCTTTGATAATATTTGTCGTCTTAATGAATGCCATTTACTTCTCCAGTCTAAGCAAGATAGTATTGACCATTGTTCCAGACTCCTTGAATGCACCGGCAGGAAGTCTATCCAAGTATGTACCATGTGGCTCCATGATCTTATCCCTGAACTCCTGGGTCTTCTTATTCTCCCGGAATAGTACGCCTGCGCTCATGATTGTGACAAGGATACCATCAGGTGCCAAGAGGTTGTATGCGGCTGTTACGTGGTCTATGTCTGCCTGTCGCTCAAATGGTGGATTCATGACGATGCGATCAAATGCCCACCCACTAATATCTCCATGTTGATGTGCAAATTCAATAAAATCACCACGCACACAATATCCTTTTTCTTCAAGAATTCTAATGTTTTCTGGCAAAACTTCACAAACAAACATTGTGTTTTTAGCCGCTCCAGTGAATTCACAAATCTTATCCACTATATGCCCCTGCCCCGCCGACGGTTCTAACATCCAATCTTGTATAGATATGTCTGCCAGCTCTATCATCCTATCAACAATCACCGCAGGAGTAGGGAAATACCCAGTCTTAATCTTAGGATCAAGCACACCTGAGTTTATGACTACCTCCAGGCGGTCGGTAGGATCTACATCGAATACATGCGCTTTGGTCCGTCGATCCCACTTGCCGCCGATTCGGTCCAGGACCTTGTTCACGGCGAGGTATAGTTTACGGTCAAGCTGTGCTGTGATTCGGACGTTATGGTTGTCGATCTCTGCTGTGCTTAGGACTGTTAGTACTTGTTCTGGTATTGTGTCAGTCATAGTTTACACCTCCAGCAACACAACAGCAACTTCTTTACCTTCCCATGATTTTGGGAGGTTTATACGACTGGACGAATCATTACCAGACCCTACAGTCTTATATAAAATATTTGTGCCTTTCAGATTGAATGTGTGCATATTTACTCCTTATTACAATCTTATATCTTCTATCTTTTGTTTGATACCAACAACGGTATCACCACTGAATTGTCCGATATACTTACTATCCATTTTCAACGGATACAATGGTTCCTGGTTAGATGGACAAACAGGATACCCATACCCCCGATCAACAAACTGCTTTTTATATCCTTTACATTTAGGATCATCACATCTTTCTATCATCTTATTTTATCTCCCATAATCTATTACTATAATATATCTATATTATATCAGTATTATATATACTTTACGTATTATTATTACTAATATTTTCCACTGCCAAAATGTATTGTGATAGTAGTAACGGTTTAGTGAAAATGTACATCGCTGTACAGTAATGTATATTTCAAGTCATGGTTCTAGCAGGATAGCCTATACTGTGAATTATAGCTCATGTGTATTGTATCAGTCTATAACCATATTATCGCCGTGGTGGCTCAGTGTGGGATACCTGGCACTATTCCAGCAGGAAGTCATACCTACCTCTGCGCACACCACGAACATGATACTCTGATAGTCCAGTGGCATTCTGTATGGCTACTATAGACACACCAGCACCAAGAAGCCGTTTAACTTTTTGTACTTGGTCTGGTGTGATTGTTACTTTATCCGGTCGTGCTAGATATGGCATTTTACCCCGCCATTCACTTGATAACAGATCATCAAGTCGATTAAGTTGATCTAGTTTTAATTCTAATGCCATTTGCACCCCTCCTCTGCCTGTGCCTGAGTGGATATGGTCCATATACATATTCTTCTATGTCTGCGGCTGTGACCACACCTAACTCGGTCTTGAGCTTGGAATACTGCTGAACCAATGATGCGGATTCACCGTTTGGTGGAGTATACTTCACCGCTTGGTTTATGCTGCAGCCTGGGTTAGCTTGATAGTATTCGTTGATTCTGTTAAGTCTAGCCGCTTTCTGCTTGGCTGTGATTCGTTGGAGTGGTGTCATGCAGCTCATTGGTTTACACATATACTTCACATCCAATAATCCCACATCAGATATTTATTATCAGATATTTTTATACACACCGTTCCTGAATAATTATCCTCCGTTTCACCACAACTTTGATTTATCCAAATTGTATAATCTCCTTCACTTTCGTGTTGTGGTGTGCCGACTGGCTCATACACAATTCTAAGGTTGGTAGTGTGCTCTGAGTCCTCCAATTCAATTTTTATATTTTCAAACTGTTCAGCACTTACTTGTTGTTTTATCGTTTCAAGTACTGCAACATCTTTCTTTTCTTGTTCAAGTTGCTCTATCATCCAATCATCCATCACACTGGCATATGTTGGAATTGTTTTTGATATTTTATTCATGTTTATCCACCTCACCTAAATGTGACCACCAAGGCTGTAATCCATTCGCGATTCGTTTCTGATCAATCTCTTTCTTGCGTTTATCTGAGATTTTGTGTAGTCCGCTGTTTCCTTGCCACATATTTGATTCACCTACGTTTATCCGCTCGTACTCCTGCTTGTATTGAGAAGAACCTTTCATCTGCTGTGACTAAGTGTTGCATATGTTGAAATAGTGCATACGTTTCTGTATAGAAAGGACATTTTCCCCTTCCTTTTACAACTACATAGCCTTTACAGATATTACACGGTTCATCTTTGTATTTGTTGTTCTTCATCCACTGACAATGTCTACGTTCTGCCATGTTATTTCCTCCGGGTTAATTTATCCAAGAACCAAAATATTTTAAATTCGGTTGCGATAACTATTATCAGTTCGTTGATAGCTTCGTTTAACTTTTCAAATTGTTCTATTGTTGTTGCCATTTGATTCACCTATATACACTTATAAAATCCATCTTCAGGTTCGAAGATACTTCCGTCTGCTTTCATGTGATTGATTGCAGTTTTACACTTATCAAAAGGAATTCCGTTTTCAATTGCATGATCTAAAACCGTCGTGATTGGGGTTTTTTCGTCTACTTGTAGGTCTTGAATTAAATCTCTTATAAAATTTATTGTGTCTCTTTGAGATCGGCTACCTGAAAAAAAAGTGTGTTTTTCGGGTTTTGCCTGGTCGTCGAACGCATATAAATTTTCATACTGATTCTCTTGTTCTTGTTTTTCTATGGCGTCCGTCCGTCCAGGCTTTTTTAACTCTGTGTTCTTATGCGCGTATATGCGCGTATAGATATCGTGCGTATGTGCGTATAGGTTATATTCTCTATATGCTTGGACGTCTGGACGTATGTTATATATTAATGCCTCTATCTCTTGTTTTTTACTGCGTCCATGTAAAATATCTGGAGTGGACGTCTGGACGGCACCGAGAACAGAAACACATAATCCTTTACATGTGTGTAATCTGTCTCCACTTCCTTCCCGTCCAGATACGATTAATCCCTGTTTATTCACTTCTTTCCAAAAAACATTATCGTGTTTTGGTTTTATATCTATCTCGTTGCACCACCCAACATAGGCATAATAAACAGTTGTTTTTGGTGTGTCTTTCACGCTTGGTGCAGTGCGTTCATCGAAAAACCGCCCAATAGGATTGCTTTTATCAAGATATCTCTTTTGATTTGATTCGGTTGTTTCAAGGTCACAATACTCCCCGTATTCTAATAATGCCCTTAATCCAACCATACAACAATTAAAAAAGCCTGATTTTTCATCTTCTGTTGTTATTTTATTTAATATGTCTTTATCGTCTTCATCACCTTCAAATGTGTTCGGGAACGTAACTTGAACAAACCGCCTAAAATATGCTGTTTCTGATTCGTCTACATCAGGCAAAATGTTACATGCAAAAATATGAGTGCAAATGTTATCAAACATAATTTTGTCTTTGCCTTTACCTTGTCCAGTCAACCTAGTTTCAGTTACAACGGTTTTAAATATTGACGTGTCCACAATAGCATTTGCAGAAAGGTCAGGATGTGCATTTACAAGTTTTCCAGACAGTTGCATAGTCGAAAAACGATCTTTTGAAATCTCCTCAAGTGATTCTCCGCTTATATGAGCATTCCCAACCATCGACGTAATTAATTTAATAAGTGTAGATTTTCCGTTTCTTGCTGATCCGTCGATTAACAAGGCTTTTTGTTGTGCCACGTCTTGGACCATACAATACCCAATAAACTGAATTATGAGTGGTACGTCTATAGGGTCCATTAATTCGAATAAAAACTTAGTTATTGCTGGGCATTTGGCATCAGGATTATATTCAGTGTCTATTTGGATTGTTGATTTATAGTCCTGGCTGTGTGGTAACAATTCATCTTTTAGAACATCATACATCCCATTTCTCATGTTTATTTTGAATGGGACACAGTTGATATTGTCTCGGTCAATTCTTGTTTTGTGCATTACATAACTTACTCCTTCATTTACATTTTTTACGCTTGCTTTCATCTCTAATATGTCGTTTGCAATTGCCTTTGCGTCCCCTGCTTTTATGTCGATATGAAATACTCCATCTCTGTAGATGTACAACTCGCCGTTGTCTCTCAATGTCATATATTCATCCTTAGACAACATATCATCACCAAGCAGTTTAGGTATGATGTCCCCCTTTGAATTACACAGCACACTTTCTATGTTTGAACAGTTTGTTTTATGATTATTTGACTCGACAGGGGCAACATATTTATTTTGTTTTTCAACATACAATCCTATCACCTTCAACACTTTGAGATATACATCCATTGGAATTTTCTGGCCGTCTATTAAATCCAATTCAGTGCAAAAGTTATTCTTCAATGCGAACCATGTTATGACCTTAGAAGGCATAGGGTCATTTTTTTGAATATATCCGTTCTCTTTAGCATAGGTCCAGATTTTATAAATTGTTTCGCTATCATCATAATCAATACAAGAACTACCACTTCCACTGTGTTTATGTCCTGTTCCAGCATCCACACAATCATATAATCCTGCCATAACAGCAAGAGCCGATATAGCATTATGAGATACATTGTGCCTCCAACAATGTAATAAATCGTCTGATATTGATGTGTTCTTTCCGGTGTGTGAATCATGGAATAATGACGGATGTCGTCCACGGTCTGGAATAGACGAGATTACATCATCGATTTCAAGTTCAAATAATGCCGATTTATTTGAGTCGACACTCGATACAAAATCTTTTGGTGGTTTATTTTTCTTTATATTTTCAGTTTCGTTTCTTTTAGTAAGTTCATCTTTGAATTTTGAAGGAAATTCATTATATGTAATCAATGCAGGTGCCATGATATTTTTCAAAGTGTACTTACCAACATTTGTTTTATCATCATCTGGCAATGCATTATATTTATCATCCGCCGTTTTTGTAATATTTCCTTTGTCGTCTTTTGAATCTGTTAATTTTGCATAAGACCCAGGCGCTACAACATACTGCCAATTTGACCTAACTTCACCAGCATGTTCCAAAGCAATGTTTATTTTTGCATTTTTATCATTAGTGAAATAAAAGTGGTGCATTCCAATCCTTGAACTAGATATAGCTGTTAGTGTTGGAATAAATGTGTGGTCTATAAATGCCCTTTTGTCATCCACATCTATGATAACTAGTCCATCTTCATCTGTGCCAGCAATGCCGATATTATGACCCATCTCAAGGGCACGCACGGCACTTTCATAGTTTAGTTGATGCTTTGATGCCTTCCATCCTTGGCCATCCAAAGGGTCTTTTTCAGATTTGTTAAGTAAAAAATACCACGGGTCATAGTGTGGCCTTCCGTCTGTCAATGCTTCGTGGAATCTTTTGAATTCTTTAGGATTAGTAGAAGTCATTCTGGATAACACGTCCGTATGATTTTATATACAAATACTGGTGTTGAATCAATTCTTTTTAATACGTCTTCTGCTCTTACAAAATAAATATCATAAGGCAATGATGCATTAACTTTGCCCCATGACGGTTCATGTTTATTTACAATTTCAACTGCAAATCCAACATTGCCTTTATAAAAGAACGCAATATCATGAACCACAGTGTCATTAAAATTAAAATGTTCACACGAAGAACATTTACAATATCCTTGTCCGGTATTAAACCTATATCCTTTTGCGGATCTTGTACAATTAAATTCATTTTGAAAAAAATATTCAAAGTTTTCGATGCCACATCCAAACTCATCAGGATAATATCCTTCTTGTGTTGGGAATTCCATTAATACACATTCTTTTCGATAATCTTTATGACCTAGTACCGATTTAAAAAATACTTCTCCATTCGATATTTTATATTCAAAACCAGACTTTTCTTCAATTTCTTTATAGAGAAGTTCCTTTGCCATTTTGTGCAAGTAAGATTCTACCATATTACTCACACCAATAATTTTAAGTAATAATAAAACAATCTATATACTGGTTCCTCAGAATCTCTTTTATACCCTGCCTGCCAGCGGGGTGCATCTAACTTATCCAAGTATTCCACACCCGGCTTTCATCTCGTTTTTCATCAGTTCACTTATTGCGGTGGACCGCTTTACGATACCAATATGTCTATCAAACTTATTTAAAACATCTTGATCAACTGAGATCATAACTTTCTTATTCATAATAAGCTATAATTGTATTTAAAAGTATATAATACTTCCCACTTGAAAACCACCCACCACGCCACAACCGAAAACCACAAAAAAAAAGAATATTAGATGATGCCCTGCCTTTTAAGGCAGGGTGGTTGACTTTCTACGCTGAACAACCCCTCATTTTATGGGCTGTAACCATTGTGCTTGTCTCATTCCAGCGATTGTAACAATTTTATACCCAATAGCATCTTCAGGCACATCTACTTTTTCAAATCTATCGTTAGTTTTAAACACATGGATCATTGGTTCATATTTTAAGAACGTATCTGCTAATTTTTCAGCAACTACTTTATCATCCATCTCTAATGCCAATGAAATAAGTTGCCTTATTTGACTTGCGTCAGATCGACTTAAAATACATCCTGTGTCTCCATATGGTGATGATGTGCGAATATAATCACATGCATATGTATAGGGGTATCTTCCATATTTTTCCATAATTTATCTATCTCCTCATTTCTTATATTAAGGGGTTCCTTTCGTTTCGTTCATGCTCCCGGATTCATCCGGGTGTTTTTGTAGCACATGGACAATCTTTGATTGGTCATGTTGCCACAAGTGACTCTGCATTGATTCACCAGCCATTAGGTTTATACCACAATCCACCTGATGAATTGCCTATCCCCTCATAACCACAACTATTACAGTGAGGAGCCGTCCAACACGTGACACCATTACCTTCATAAGTTCTATGACAAAGACAGTTTTGATATTCAAAACTTATATCTTTACCACCACATTCTGGACAAGTAGTTATATCTTTATTTGCTAATTCCCTTTCTTTAAGTCCTTCTACGCTTTCCATATATTTAACCTCCTTTTCATGCATCGTCTATATTCAATATTGTTATATAGTTGACCCGACCTTCAGAACATCACAGCATTTTATAGTATCATCAATATTCAATTCAAAATTAGCCCATTTGTCAAGTGTTTTTTCGGTGATCGTTGCAGTCTTTAAATTATTGATTAAATTAGCAGGTATAAACCACATATACATGGGTTTTAATTCTTGTCTATTAGAAAATGCAAGTATCAAAAAATAATCTGCAATTTTATTTCGTCTTATATCAAAACTCCACGCCAAACTTCTTGATGTGTTTATAGATCTTTTCATTATACATCCAGACTTAACATCTATTTTTTTATTTTTATTACAAATAAAATCATATCCTGGATTGATACATGGCATTCGTTCCACGTTGTTAAAAACACGACTTAGTACTTTCTCGGCCACATGGACCCCAAGATATAATCCACATGACTTATTTTTATTAAATGGAACAACACCGTTTTTTATATTATTTTTAATTTTGGTCTTATTAACCGAATCTTTGTTGTTTCTTTTCCAAATCTTACTATATTCATTTGAACATTTTTTACACCACGTGTTGGTTGTAAAAAATTCATCGGTATTAGTAATACCACATTCTCGACAAGTAAACATTTAATCACCACTCTTTCTAATGGTTATAATAACGGTGTCGCCAACATCTATTTTTAATATGTTCCTTGTTGCCTCTGGAATTGTAATTCTATGTTGTCCAATAACATTTGCTTGAAAAGTAAGTTCTATCATAGTACACAATAGTACTTAATAGTATAAATAGATGTTTATATATTTAATATTTGTTTGTAGTGAGTACGACACCACTGTCTCACGAGCCCACCATACTTCTCTACAGCCCTTGCCCTACTACCAACAAACGATACCTGTATGCGGTTCTCCAATGAGTTTATTGTCTCGATCTTGGATGCCTCGGATGCGCCTCTTCGTACAAAGTACTGGACTTTACCATACTTGTTTATCCTTTTTACCAGTGTTTCACGCAATACCCCATCGATAATCACAGCAGCACCACCAGGATTAAAATTAATATGGACCTGAACATCATCAGTATTTACATATATTATTTCTCCTTCAAATGTTACTTGATGCTGTGCGGCTTTTATTTTATAGAATCGTTTCAGATATTGCAATATGT
Source organism: Planctomycetota bacterium (assembly GCA_023139715.1). Lineage (GTDB taxonomy): Bacteria > Planctomycetota > Phycisphaerae > Sedimentisphaerales > Anaerobacaceae > JAGLSG01. The sequence goes on from JAGLNB010000002.1 coordinate 18,147, forward strand.
TTTTTATAATGGTATACTGTGCAGAACCGTGTGTGAATACAAAGATCTCCGGGACATATTCCAAGAACTCCTCGTATGTACATTCTGCGATTAGATGGAACCGGTTGAACCTGGGATCGGCTTCATATCGGACAATCTCACGATATAGCCTGCTACGTTGTTCCCTGTTCATCAAAGTTCCATATATGTCTTCCAGGGTCTTACGCTCTACACACAACCCACAGAACATATCATAGTCGTCAAGATACGCCACATAGTCGCCAGTTTGACGCACCATACAGTCTTTTTTGAGAGACATTGGTATGATGTTATACCCCAATTCACTGGCAAGCCAGGGGGTTTTTTCGTTTTTGGCAACTTGAATAGTGATGTTAAGTTTCTTACTCCAAGCCGTAAGCTGCCTGGATAACTTATCCTCAATCTTCTCATAGTCTGGATGCTGTGGTGGAAGTCGCTGGAGTTCTACATGTAGCTGCAGGATTGAAGCTTCATAATCTGATAGCGTCTTTGTCAATTTAAAACCCCCAGTTTATCCAATATTTGTTGTTCCCATTCACTCCGATTAAAATTTGTTTTGCTGTGACACGAGTTACACAATGGCACAAACTCACATTTAGAATCATCACATAAACAATTCTTATCATAATTTACATGATGAATACATAACTTTTTACCATTATCAACCTCGGATTTATCACATAAAAAACATTTTCTATCAAACATATCTCTGATAGATTCTTTGAACGTGTTGTTGAATTTTATACAATATGGCTCGAATGATAACCCACCTTTCCATGATGGGTGATGCTTACCTTTTTGTTTTGTAGCCATACATTCCCTACTACAAAATGATTCGTTTATATCTTTTATTCTATTTTTTGTTCTAAATAATTCCTTACCACAATATCCACAACACACTTTGATTTTGTTTTTACTGTTGGCAACACTTACTTTATTTTTAGCTTCGTCGGTATGTTTTCTACCTGTAAATGGTCCTATTTGTCCTTTATGTGCTTCACATTGTTTTTGTCTCCATTCATCTGTAACGTATTTCCCTCCATAATTTGGATTATTTTTTCCACGAACATCAGCATGATTTTTACTTATTTTTATTTTAGTTTCATCACTGTGATTTTTACCATACATATAATTATTTTTGCCTGAATTAGCAGCACTTATTTTATCTCTGACATTACGGGGGACTTTTTTTCCATACATATAATGTTGTTTACCTTTTGTAGTTACACGGTTAAGATTCATTCTTCGAAGAACATCATCCGAAGTTAATTTAGAATCTGGATATTTATTGATATATTCAGCTGTTGTTATTCTATGTATTCGCAAATGTAAAAAATTGATTTTCCCAAATTTCTTTCCACAAATAGCACAAGTTACTTTATCCATTATCATAATCTCCTGAACGATACTTATATTAGTCTGTGAGATTATATAGTTACCTATGGCGGGATATATCACTATCTCCTGAACAAAGATAGCTTTTTTTCCCGCCGTTTTAATCATAAATATACTCCATTGTGGCAGCATGGTAATCTACGCTTTTTGTATTTGCCATTACATTTCCACCCATGTGCAAGCCCCCACATTCACAAATACTGGGCAAATGGTGGGATGTGGTGCCAATTCAGGCAGTGATGTATGACAGTTGCCGCCATAACTTGCACATATATAACAACTATTACAATAATAATCTTTCATTAGTCCACCCTGTCAAACTTGATATTAACTACCAGTTTTTGACCACGCAATCCCTTATAGTATTGCTCTTTCTCCGGTGTACTGCGCCGTACAGTCGTGAATAGTTCAGATGTATCCCATATAGGACCAGCACCTAAAAACAATAATACTAGACAGTCACCCTTCTTCGGTAGTGTGTAGTTCCCACCACAGTATAAATTTGTATCATACTCTTTGAATGTATCTGATAGGTCCTCAAACTTGGAATTGAGTACTTCGATAAGCCGCACTTCACAACCGTCAATTACGTTTATTGGATGTTTTGAGTACCTGTGGCTGAACTTAATGATTCGCATAATTCTACCGCTCCATTTTCCATTCTTTTATTTTGTTCAATGCACAAGACTGGCATAAATAATAAAGAACTTCTGGTTCTTGGCGGGACATTTTAGCCCATGACTGTTTTTTGTTGGGATTTCCACAAATATCACATTCATCATTAAATTCACACTTTTCGAAATACATGTTGAGAATTGTATCATCAGCAATTCCAGGCATTATTCCACATCCTCCTTCTTCAATCCCAGCATACACGCCCTGAGCGCATCGCCCACCAGTTCAAGTTTCGATTCAGTGTCCGGATATGGTTCTATAATCACAGCAAGGCAGGGTTTGACATCCCCGCCGTGTTCGATCTGTGATTTGAAGACTTTGACGCTATTGATTATATTCATGTGCTCACCTCAATAAACGATGCATGTTTATCATGACGAATAATACAAAAACTTTTGTCGAATGTTTTGACACTATATTCATCAATCTCAACACTACATTTTAACACCACATCTGGTCTTGATGTAGGACCATATACACATCCAGTTTGGCATTCAAGCTTTGTCATTCTTGCATCACTTCCAACACAGCATTAGCACAACTCTTCGCACATTTCATATCTTTCGAGAAGTATGCATAATTCAGTTCATCGAACATATCTGTGATATAGTACCCGGCTTCAACCTCTCTTATTATTGGCTCAACTTGTACATAATCCCCGACAGCTGAAATGAACAGTTCTACTTTAAGTTCATGCCCGTGATTACGCAGTACGTTTCTGATTGCTAATACACAATCTAATTTATTGTAAATGCAGTTGTTTAACCAGCCAACCTGTTCTTTTACTCCTTTGATGTCATCACGACTGTACGTATGTATTGTCATGTATGCTCCTCCTTCACAGTATCAGGATAAAACTCATACTCTGCATCCTGGATGTCCTCTTTAGTCTCTGGCGCAGTGATGGCAATCCTTGCCTGTGCCTCAAGTTCAACGATCTTACTCTGCATCCCGGCTTTCCTGGTCATCAGTTCGATTGTCTGTTTGTGCAGGTCGTCCATGTTACCAGGGTATTCTAAGTTTACTACATAGATTGTTTGTGCTGTTGGACTTCCTACTGGATTCACAGATTGCGGTGCTATAGTCATCTTCAACGGTATGTCTGCCAGGACTCCACCTGTAAGGCTCTGTATGAAGAATAGGGATGAAAGTATGGATCTGATACTATTGACCGATGTAGTCCTGAATTTATATACTCCTCCGAGACGGGGTGCGTCCTTCAATACTACAGACAGAATACCATTTGGTTTGCATTTTTTAGTTGCAAAGACAGGACATGTATCAGGATTACATACTAGTTCAGTTCCATCTGCTTGTACTGCCTTTTCACCATCACCGCTACACATACATTTTCCACCTTTGTATTGATTGAACCTGGTAAAAAAGTTCAGTGTTGGATTGTTATATAACAGTGATACATCCAACTCCTTACAGTCATCGCCTATAAGGCCCATAACTGCTGCGTCTGGTATAAAGTCGCCATTGTCATCTTTGTGTAGGGTCACTACCTCAAAATGATTGAACTTCTCGGGCGGGCGGTATTCATTACCTGCTCTTGATTTCTTCATTTCGCCCTTGCGACCAATCTTGATCTTACCAATCTCTTTAAGTCCTGGTACAAATGTCTTGATCATTGTTCCTTGTGGGATAAATGGTGCTGGTGGTGCTGTTGAATGTACGATCTCAGCGGGTGCTTGTTTTGTCACCATTTCAGCCGTTACTTTAGCAGGATCATCATCTGAGAATGATTCTGTGTCTTTTATATATTGAGCCGTTTCTTGGTTTATCGATTTCTCTGGCTGCACTGGTGTGGCCCCCTGCATGGTAGTAGTCACAATGATGTCTGCATCTGTCCTCGAAGGCATCCTGCCATCCTCTGCCTCGGTGATCATCTTACCAACTTTTTCCAATGTCTTGTGTTCGTCATCTTCGGCAATCTTCTTCCCATCGGCGTTGAAATATGCCTTGATCGGAGATTCGTTCAAGTTAACTACGATAGTTTTCATGCCGTGTTCCTGGGTATACATTCCTTGGAATTGTTCCTTTTCTGTGAATCCTGCGATTTCAAGCGCCTGTACTATTAATTCTTTCTTCTGTTCTGGTGTTGCTGTCATATCATCGTTCATTATTATTCCTCCTGTTTGTCTGGGCACAATGCTTTTCTCATTGTTTTTATTATAAAATCAATTGCAGCTTCAGATAGATTATATTGTTGTATATCAACATATTCGCCTTTTTTCATATCATCAAACAAATGAGTGAGTGTTTCAATATCCTGCATATCCAAGATGTTGTTTTTGGTGGTCATATTTATCATACTCCACTCGCTGAATTCCTATATGCTGTTCTCTTCCGGTCAGTGTCTTTACCATACCCTGGCAGCCTGGGTTTAATATCCAATTCCATATCATTCCACCAGAACTCTTGTTTTGTCTCCTCTGAATATACAGAAACCACAAACACGTGCCCGTTATTCTTTTCTGCAATTCGTTTGAGGGTTGTAATTCTTCCAGCCAACTGAGAGTAAGGTAAAGATTCAATTCTTATTATACCCGCTGGGTCTGCAAACCTTGATTTTACGATAAGCGTTACCACGATATCCTCATACTTCTTGTCCATCATCTCTGCCCGGAGTTCAGCAGCCTGCACCTCAGATGGTAGATATATCATCTTCGGCATTCCCGGGTCTTCTACTAAGTCGTCTCCGACTTTCTTCCTGGCATCTGCAAGCGAACTGCCACTACACCGCTGCCATGGCGAATCCGTAATTGTGCCAAGTTTCTGTGAATACATCAGGTAGTTGAATGTTTTCTCTGACTGCCTGGTTGGTGGTGCATGTTTGATTGTAAACTCACTTTTGGGTTTTTCATTCATTATATTCTGCCTCCCGCTCTTGCATAGCTATCCTGGCCTCTCTGTTAATCAGTTGTATTTCAGCAGTTCTAAGATCAAGTGCTGCGGTGTCTTCCTCTCCGTATGTATTGCGGAAGTTGAGTGTTGTTGGTGGTTGTATGATGGTTGGTCCGAATGGCATTCAGATCATCTCCAGCTTAAAAGCACTGAATGACTGATATATTACTTTTGCTTTAGATTCTCCAAGCCATTTCCCTATTTGCAGGGCGATACAATTTGACATTGGACCTGATATTACAACACTCACATCACATTCCACGTCTGGGATTTGATTAAATATCCACTCTTTTAATAGTTTCCTAGAATATATTGTGCTAGTAACACCCAGCGGTCCGCCTATTATCTCCCCCACGTCCATGGGTATTTTTCTCAAATTTATAGACACTTCAATTTGCTCGTCGGTTATGTTAGTCATATATTTCATCTCATTTCATTTTGTGTTTTCATGAAATTACTTCTCAGTAAACATTTCTTCGATCTCTTCTTTGGTGTGTCCTTCTGCAAGTAACAATTCTGTGGCAGTCTTTTCACCTTCTCTGAATATCCTTAACAGCAAATCATGCCACGGCAATCCAATGAAGTTTTTAAGTCTGTTCAATTCTGTATATTCAGCATCGGTGAACTTTTCATTTAGATTTTTCACTTAGTAGCCTCCTTAATGAGTTAGTTACTTAGTATGTACATATAGTATAAATAGTTACTGGTAAAAATATGTTGGTGGTCTGCTGGCACCACCGGGCCATTGCTTCTCCTAGTGTTCGCCGACGCCACTATACAACTTTCAACGGTGTATAGTCCGCAATGCAGCCTGCCAGATTTGAACTGGCGATCTCCAAACCCCTTGAGTTTGGCGAGATAGTCCATGCTTCTCCAAGGCTACATGATGTATTTAATAGGAGGTTGCGACCCATGCTAGGAGAACACGGATCGCTGTTTTTTCTGTGGGAGGTGATCTGCCGAAGAACGCTTTTGAAGCGCTAGGAATCAGGGAAAATGTAAACCTGCTTCGGCACGTTGGTTGTCTGTGATTGGAGGTTGCTGCGGGATGTCTTGAAACATCGGCGGGATAGTGATATTATTTGGGGGAGTGGATAGGATTCTCCCGCCGTCCCGCAGCTCGTTGATATTCGTATGATGGTTGTGGCAGGGTACGTGGCTGACGAACCCCGCCGGTTTGTTTAGTGTAATGCCTTTGGTTCTAGCTGATCCTTGAGCTCCATGAGTGCATTGATTACAACATCTGTCTTGTTGTAAAATCTTCTTGTTTCTGCCTGACGCTCTATGAACTCGTCCAATTCTAAAGGTATTCTATTGTGTATTACTGTTGTTTCTTTTGTCATGTGATGTCCTGTTATTGTAAGAAAGTATAATGGCTCCCCGCCGCTAGTCGCTCTGTTGGTATCCATACAACCGTTCAAATCTCACCTATATACCAAACCTCCACCGGTCTTTTTACAGGAAGGTCTCATTGATGATTATATGGTTGATAACCAACAGCCCGTCAAAATTCTAAAGGTAGGTTTTCCAAGACCATCAATTTCCCTTTTGGCGTGGTTGCATTTGGGGTTATACTTCCATATATTACATTGTTTTATTGGCATATATAGTTATGCATTGTTTGTTTTTGTTATCAGTGCTATACATTTATATTTTAAATCTTAACATATTCTCCGTGTGGAGACATCTCTCTGAGCGATTCAAGTGAATCAAATACAAGCAAACACCCAATCCCGCCTATGGCATCAAAATCTACTGGTTGATAATGTTCAACTGGGAGTTTTCGTACAATATTCATTAATACAAAATATTCACCCATTATCCCACCCCAATTGGAATCGCAACTTGTATTATTTCTCTTCCATTATCTGCTACATCTTCAAGTAACTTTTCTTCATTTGCATCTCCAACCCAACACTCAAATTTATAGTCTGTTGGTATTGCAGTACCAGTATATGTCGAAAAACTATCATGTGAGATGTTTGCTATTTCAATTATGGTCATCAGTTCCACCCCTGGTCAACCGGCGGCACCTGGCAGCGATACCAGTCCGTGAGGTATTCGTTGGCTTCTTGTATGGTCATAGTACATCCTCTATTAGCACAGGTGTTCAGGCACATATACAATCATAGTTATAATCTCAGAATCAGGATAACAATACTGAGTTGTAGCATCCTTTTTTGTTTTAATTAAGTTTTCCTTAACTGTTTCTGCTTCAAGAATTATTGAGTTAAGTCGTGAGATGTAAGCATTTAAATCACGCATACCAGATTTAAATCCTTCTTCATTGTTGGTCTGTATTTCGATTCTTGCGTCTGTCATCATTCCACATCCTTAATTATATCAAATATTTTCTGAACCTGCTCTGGTGTGAGTGTCCTTGCATCAATTGCGTTGATCGAATGCGCAAGCTGGTTGAAATGTGCTTCAGCTTTGAGTTTGTTTCTCCATTCGTCGCCCATGATTATGCCGCCTTAAATTGAATCTTGTATTTTTCACATATTAATTCGAATTGATCAACTTGTGCTGGTGGTACATCCACAACATTCATGTGATCCACAATGCCGCCTTCTTTGGTTGTTGATTCAATATACATATCTATAGCAATGGCACATATTTCATCGAAAAATGGATGAACATCGTTTTTCTCATTATAGTCATAAATTCTTGGTAGTTCTATATAAAATTTCATGATTACACCGCCAGTCCTGACTTATCTCTCGGTACATCCGGCACACCACCGGACCCGAACAGATATGCCTTTATCGTCGCTAATTCTGTACGGACTGCTGCTAGGTCTTCCGGCATGTTGTGCTTAGATTCCAGCGCAGTTAGTCTTGTTCCGTGGTCTTGTAAGTCTGTTTTTACGCACATAATCAGTCACCATCAACCTTTTTTAATCCAAGTGATTCCCTCAAAAATTCCTGTGCACATTCAAGATGCATTGTCATATCAGTATCTGGTGGCAATTCTTTGCCGCATTTAATACATTTCATTTTATTCACCACTTTTTATAAAGTATCCGCATCTGGTTCCATATAGTTCTTTACGTATTATTATATCATCATTTTGTAGTTCACTTGCTGCCTCCAATGTTATATCAGCTCGGAGTTTAAAATGTGATACAATATCAACTGAATCAACACCCGGATTATTTTTTATGTATTCATTTACAGCAGGAACAAGGTATTTTTGTATGGACATTTCAATCACCAAGCCCCTTATCAATCCGCTTCATCAGCGTTGAAAGCGACTTGTAGCCTTTGTGTCCTCTCTGAATCGTCTTAGGCGTGCAGATGCCAAGATCAAGCAGGTCGCTGTTTGATACGATTATGTATCGTACGTTATGTTGTTCGAATTCAATATCACGGTAATAACATTCACCGTTTATTATTTTTACTTCGTGTTGCATTTTCATCACCAAATAAATATTATACCAGTACAACGTGGTTATTATTACCATCATTAAATGAAAATGATATCCGGCCTGTTTTTGACCACTGGACATATCCACCGATATATGGTTTGTTGTTTACTGAGCTTACACCGTGATATGTAATCTCTACAACTTTTCCTGGGAATGATACTTTATCATTCATTAATGATCCAATCTCTGTCCCAATCTTGATATCTTCAACTTTAGCAAGGTTGTGTGTTGTCATTTTGATTCACCTGGGTATTGTCCCAATAACATATACAACACATAAGTATATATAGTTATGCATTGTTATGTATTGTTATATACACATGGTAAAAAAATAAAAAAAGAATTTTACACTTGACTACCAACCAAGATAAGCAGCATGTGCAATTACAAACGTCCAAAATGTTAAAAGCGAGAAAATCATATTATATCACCTCCTTAAATATATTATTAATAATAAGAATGACTGTGCCAGAATAGATTGTGGGTTGGTTGGTGAATCAGGGGAGTATGAGGCACAGCCAGATATTAGATTGTCAGGATTGTATATAAGTTATTCCGTGCTTATCACCTTTTAGATTTCTTCTTTACAATCATATCCGCAAGTATGTGTAATTCAATCGCAACAAACATCCCGGCGCACGGAACCAACAATCGCACATCAAAGAAATTAACCTCTGCGCCGATTGCCAACACCAATAAAAAGATTAGAAATGCCAGATATCCAATAAGTGACAGCGGTCCGAAAATGATATGATGGCTTGTTTTACGGTGTTTGAACAAATCTTTATACGGTTTCCATACTATCCTAAGTAATTTCCAACGTTTATAAATCCTACTATCAACGTCAAGATCAGGGCTCAAAAAATAGGTGGAGAACACATATGCCAGCGAGAATATAAAAATATTCAGGCAGGCTAATTCAAGATAGATAAGTCCTGGAACTATTCCAATCAACAGCAAAAGGTTGATGCGCTCGTGTGTGCGGTGGTCTGGCGTGGCTGCGTCCTCCTGAAAAATATAATATTTATTCTATTGTTATATATGCCGTGGGAATCGGTGGTCAATTCTGGCTCCGTTTCGTAAAATAATTCATAATAATCCACAGATATGAGAATTCCATTTATTGAATCACATCAAGATAATCCTGTAATGCCTGTCCGCGCCTCACGACAAAATCCTCACCGAGTGCCTTAACCATTTTCTTATGATATCCTGAAGCACAAACAAATTTCACATTAGAATAATTGCTCTGCGTCCTGAATTTCTTTTCTATAAGCTCTGGTTCGCTGTGACTGCCAGCTCGCTCATATTCAATAGCATGAGTATTTTCGTTAGATTTGAATGTAATATCTGCGCCATCGAAATGACTCACTTCAACATCTTCGGCACCGTTAAGGATTAATTGTCCTGCGATTGACATTACTGTTGCGAAATGATCAACAGACTGATTCGATGGTATGTCTGCTGTTTTGATCCATGCCGTGACCATTCCAGCACCGAAGGCATTTGCAACAGGTGTCCGAGTCCATCCCTGGATCAGCGTAGATCCTGGCGCCCAGGCATCCAAGCAGAAGCCATTCTCCATTACTAATTTGATAAGCCTTTCATCAAGTACAGACAAATCAGATTCAAGAGCCACAGCCTTTTTTTCATTTTTTAAATATGCACCTTTAATAACATCATGTTCAAGTTTGGTGGGTTTAAATATCATAGGATATTTTGATTTTCCTACAATTAACAAGCCCTCTCCAACTGTAGAATTCACTATGTTTTCTTCATCTGTTGAATCTAGCCCCAAATATTCAGAGACATGTTTGATATTTGCAGCATCCATATTATTACCTAATATAATCTTCAAGAATGTATTGGTCTGGAATTCAACATCTACATTGGTTTTCTTGAACACTGCAGCATCCTGGTTGAATAGCCACAGCCCCACACTCTGGCTGGCACCCTGGGTAAGGGCAGTCACAAGGAAATTAGACATCCTAGGATTCTGCAGGAATACCCTGGCTTCATCAATTGCAAGGATCGTCCCTTTCTTAGTATCGGTGCTGAATCTCTGCCCCATCATACCGGCTATAAGAATTCTCATAGGGTCCTCTATGTCTGCGGCGGTCCCGGACATATCAATCACTATAAAATCTTTCGACAGGTCTATGTTCTTGTCTGTCTGGTGATTGAGATATTCTAATACTCCACCTTCACCAAGGGAGAATGTTTTCCTTAGAACCGCTTTGATTGTTTTCTTATCATCGCTGTCTGTAGTGTTCTTAAGTTCTTCTTCCCAGATTGCAAATAGATCTGTTAGTACTGGCCATTTTGCATCATGCCAGGTAGATGGGATGTTACGGTATATCCCTGCATTTTCATAGCATTTGTTCAGGCTGTAATCTATGAAATTTGCCATGTTTACTGAGCCGGTATCCTTGAACCATTCATCAAAGAATAAGTTCAACGTGCCTTTGTGATTGTTGAATGCATGGATATATTTTTCAGGGTCCTCTTTCAGCTGCGACCGATCATATAGTATCTGCATTGGATTTATATTTCTACCGCCTGGCCCAGTCTCTATAAGCTCCGCAGAATCACCGAGGTAATCCACTATAGCCTTGTGGTCGGTGTTCTTATCGGCCTTTGGAGTACAATAGATAATCCGCTTGTTGAGCATTGACATAGCTCTCCATAGCAACATGAGCATGGTGAAGGTCTTACCGCTCTGGGTAGGACCGAATACAATACAGTGAAGTGCAGCTAGGGCATCTATGTCCACCACGATCTGTTTATTGGTCTTCTTGTCGAATCCGAAGAACAGCCCTTGTTTATCCGACTTACTATTTGGATTAGAGACCGGCACAATCATCGATGCATATGGGGCCAATACTTCTATCTGTGTATAGTCTGGTGACTTGTTATATGGCTGCGCCGCAAGGAGTGTTTGTTTATGCCTGAAATCAGGGATCTCAAACTCAACACTTTCCTGGCCCATGATTGACTTAATATCAGATTCAAGTATGTTCAGTCCTTCAATTGAATCACTTTTCATCGTGAGTATTAGGGCTGAATGGAACTGGCGCTCGTTATCTTCTACGATGGCTTTGAAGTTTTCTTTATTATGTTTACGTTCTATTTTCAGGTTCTCATCGATTAGTTTTTCAACTTTCTCAGAATCACCTTTATTTCGATTCATTGAATCAACTTGCTTAATTTCATTCCTGAAATTTGCAGTGTTCATCATTTTGACAGAATCACTGCCTTGGATTGGAATTAACTTAGATGAGATTGATAACTGACTTCCATGTGTGGACATCTCCAGTAGTCTGGTCATCATACTTTCGCTTAGACCTTTAGGATATCCGTTTATTCTGTCCGTAGGAGGCACACCAACGATAATACAGCGTTTATAGGTATTGCCGTTCACTATGACATATTTGCCGCTCTTGTGCTCTTCTATCGTGGCAGGTGCGATGTTACGTGCGGCGGCTTCCCAGAAACTCTCTTCTTCTTGTTTGGTGCGCTCTCTGGCTACGGCGGTATTATATTTTAAGAAAAATCTATCGATACATTTTAACATAATCTACCCCTCAAGTTGCTGACTGTCCTCAATTGCTTTGCACAATACCATACTAAGCCCATATGGAATCATTGCTCGTTTGTCTGCTGCCCTGGGACCATCAGAATAAGCCGTTTTGTTGTGTACTCCTAACGGAACATTATTTTTTTGATAAGATGCGAACCACGGCAGGACACCCCATAAGTCGGTGGGTTTTTGGCAGTAATGTCCATAATCACCATATTTAATACAATACTGTGGTCGACCAATGAAATATCTTAAACATCCCTGAGGATTCTCAATCATCCAGAAGGTAGGTTTTGCCTCCCTTACTATTCTAAAACATGCTTCCACAATGGACATATCCGGAGTTCTGTCTTTGCACTTTCCAGCCCTCCAGTTTGCCTTTGAGAACTCAGTACATGGTGGATGGAATGTCATGAAATCATAGTGTTCCGTTGTGTGAAAATCTCTTATATCCATGGTAATATCAACATCACCACACATTCCAAGCAGAGTTACATCATGATCACGATCTTTAAAAGCCTGCACCTCAGATCCATACTCTGTGCACCCAGAAAATACTTTAAGTTTTTTCATAATAACTCTTTCCTCAGATTATAAACAACTTCATTACGATTCTCGATCTCCCTAGCAAATACCCCCGCTCGCTGAAATGATTTCAATACACTTGGAATAAAGGCAGCCCTTAACTGCTCCGATTCTGCAAGGTTTTTCGTAACAGGAATAGATACAATCAACGCAAATTCAACATTGACATCGTCCTTCTTGTCTTTTGCTTCCTCATATAATGAGTATAGATGTGATGTTACCGCTTTGGGTACATCTGCCTGTTTCATTGCTTCGGTTGTAGCTTCAAGAAGTGGATTGTGCGGTTCTACAATCGAATTTGATATGAACTGAAATGAGAAATCACCATACAACGAATTGATTAGATTCTTAATCCTTGTGCTGTGGTTGTCTTGTTCGTGCTCTGCTGGCCTTGGTGGTACATATAATATCATAACGCCGGTGGTGCCGTCCGGGTATGTGATCATGCCGGACTCTTCAACAGATTCGATAGATACAATCTCTTTGAGGTCGTCAAGCGGCTCAACATATTTTTTGGTAATGTGTTTCTTTCGTACTATTCTAAATAATAATAACAGATGTAGTTTATTACTATCGAGAGTCTTAACATCCCTAGCAAGTACAATAACAATTACTCCAAAAATACAGAGTACCACTACATACCATATGATATGCCCTATACCGATATTATTCATGAATATCAACGTAAAGCCACACACGGCAATGAATATGCCCCATACTAATGACAGCCGATCATGTATACCGAACAGTGTTTTTGATTCGTGTAATCTCCGGTATGATGTTGGAACCGGGACGTCTTTTGTTATGCTCATAATTACCAGTAGTTATTAACGAAGTAGTTGAATCCATTAATCGCTAAGAAATACGCAACAGCGGCAAGTATAATCACACCGCATCCACTGACACCACTCTTGAATAGTTTGTTATTGTGTCCAAACCATCCGATTATAATCGCAGCTATTGAATATAATGCAAAGATTCCAACCAGGGCCATAATCAATTCTTTAAGCCCGACTTCAAGATCGTTGAATAATCCATCAGTTGTCTCTTCAAACATATTTCCCGTTTCATCTTCTGTATCTTCACAGAAGGCTGCTGGAATCATACATAATATCAATACAACAATACAGAATAGTTTTAAGCGTGTCATAATAATAAACTATATAGTACGCAAAGTATATATAGGTATTGTAACCATTATATACATATTGTAATACAAAATATATAGTTCATACAATACATATATATTATACAAGGGATATATAATGACTATCATGAAAATCATAGGCACATCAAAAGTGGCAGCACAAAAGAAAATCACACTGATTGAATCCGTGGCAGAGTCACTGAAAATAACCATCGGTGATAGGATTGCATTCTTGAAATCTGCATCGGGAGATATAGTGATTAAGAAATTATCTGACATTGAAATGAAAGATTCGGAGGTTGAACAATGATAACTGAAATAATAAGTAGACAACGGATGCCTGATTATGGGTATGAATTAAGAACCGAGTGGTGGAGAGCAATTGAAGAAGAGGAACCAATAAAAATGGTGGCAGCATATTCAATTGATGGCCATTATATTGGAAACCAAAAGGATGCATACTTCTTATGTCATAAAATGGGAATAAGACCAGAAGTATGTAAAGATGATAATAACGTATGCTCGATAGGATTTAGTAAGAAGGAGCAGAAATGGTATGGCTGGTCACACCGAGCTATATTCGGTTTCGCAATAGGCGATGTAGTCAAAGAAGGGGATTGTACTAATTCATCAGGATACATTGAAGAATATATTGATGAGCACCCAGAATGTGACTTGAGCCTGCCAGTAGGATTCACAGCAGAAACCATGGATGATGCAAAAAGAATGGCAATTGCTTTTGCTGATTCGGTATCATAGGGAGGTTGAATAATGAATGGAATGATAACACTAGGGGCCTTTACAATCCCATTAGACACGGCATATAAGGCAAGCGTAATAGGTCTATTGACTACAATAGCAGGATCACTGGCATTCATCATACACTGGATCATAACATGAAGCCTGTTATAGCCGTTGTCATAGCTGTACTTATATTGTTAAGTTCAACGTCTATAGCCTCAGCAGGACTCTCAGATGCAGCCAGTACAGCCATCTCAAACGGCATGGAAAACTTCTGCATATCAGCCGCAGATAATATATTCTCAATGTCATTCTCAGGATATGATGATTCAGCAGATAATGGCACCGTAGGATACATCTACAATATTGCATCGTATACGCTGGACCCTATGAAATTTGAGATTACCCAGGATTTCATAGCATTTTCCAAATCAGTGTTTAAGGAGTCATATTCTATTCTGCTTTTATGTGCATTCATAGCCGTCCTACTAACTCATTACAAGACCAATGCACTACAATCATTAGAACAGATCACAGGGGTTAAGGTTGGCTCAAAGTCGAATATCCTCGCTAGAAAGGCCATTGATGGGATTATAGTTGCAGTCTTCATGTACGTTTTTATTTATTTCGTATTCACTCTGAACAATATTCTCACAAAGGCGGTTATGATCAATATCATCGATGTGATATCACCATCACCTGACAACTTTATATTATATCTCATGATGGCAATATCGTATCTATTCATGGGAATATTCTTTAGTCTAAGAACGTTGATATTATTTTTATTCTGTGGGTTTGCATTGATAATTGGATTCTGTCTACTCATAGATTTTACTAAGGAATCGGCAATCGGTCTGTGTGCATACTTTGTACAGACTGTGTTCTTCCAGTTCTTCATAGTGTTGTATTTCTCAGCATGTATACTGATTATCAAAACAGTTACAGTACCATTATACGCCTCTGGTGAAGAAACAATGTACTTGGTCATGCTGTTGGGCGGGGTATACATAGCAATTAAAATGATGTTCGGAACTAAGGTGATCAAATGGGTTGGAAATCGGGCGTCTGCATTTGTATAATCATATTATTACTGTGCATCGTTCCATGCCAGGCAGGTATGAGTTCAGACATCTTTTATAGGTTTTTGAATAACTCGAAAACAGTCACAAACGCTAATGATATAGTATATGTTGAATCCAACTATATCCTAAACAATACCGTCCAATCACATAAACATCTCAGAGGAATTGTTGACATTGTGGGATTCGGCCAGATGGTGTATATTGACGGTGAGTACTATATTCCCGGACCCCCTGAAGACCATGCCATAATAAAAACCAAGTTGTGGGATGAAGGGCTTAACTGGAATAACAACTTTGATTGGATTAAGATTACAGATGAGCGCATAACCACAGAAGATAATATCACCACAGTTGAAATAGATATATACCTGAAATGGCACCACTCTGAACTCAAAACTAGGACTGTTTGTGGACTCAATGGGTGCACGACATATAAATGGATTAGCAAAACATATTATCATGAGTATGCAACATTTACAGCATCAAAGACAGCACCACAAATATATCCGGAAACCATCATACCGGAACTGAATGTAATTGTATACAATGACAGCATAAAACCCAAAACCATTATACATCTGCCCAACACCGCTTATATTATGGGCTACACGATTGAATTCAAGAATGAATCCGTAGAGTATTTCAATAGTGTGCTGTCAGTTGAAACACAAGACAATGGCCTTCCATTCGGTAATATAACCAAAGTAGCATCTCAATCGATATATGCCGATTCTGAGATGTTCAGCCGGGCAGGACAAAACATAATAATCAAGTCTACTGAGATAAACGACAGTCTTAGAATATATGCCATGACTCCGTTTGATGAAATGGAAATTGATTATACTGTTACGAATTATTCAGATGCGCAGATGTTGGATAATGTCCAGTTGTCAAGCGCATTCAGTCTGTTAATGCTTGCCTGGGTAATTGTATTTTTATTGAAGTATTATAGGAAGTGATTTTATTGATACCTGAAACATACCTCCGGATTGAGTTCACCAAGAACGGTATTACTCAAAAAATAGAATTTCCTGAAGAGTATAATAATTCAAATAGACTTAGGTGGTGGATTGTTAAAATATTTGCTCATGTTAAAATGGAATGGTTCCGATAATATTAAGTATGATTAAATCATATTAAGTATTAGGTGAATCAAATGAAAACATATGCGGAAATGAGCGACAGACAATTAAAACAGTGGATGAAAGACAACCCGGTCAAAACAGAATTATCTACTAGAGATAGGTTGCTCAAGAAAACCACCGCAGAACTTGAAGACCTGCTACTGGAACTCAAATCTAAATATAATCCTGATTCTAAGAGTATCTATTTGCATGATCCTATGACTCGTAAAAAGATTAGCGATGTTGAATGGGCTATACATAAACAGGGCGGTGAATCAAATGAAAGCTGAAGTACAAACTACCAAAGAATATAACGTTATTTTAGATGAAATTGAAATGTTGGAATTGTGTGAAGAAATAACAAATGTTGAAGCTGCAGGCAGTGACAGTTCTGCACTGTATAAATTGCGTGCTTGTCTTGAAGGGGCGCATATCAAATGAGAGAGATTAAATTCAGAGCGTGGGATAAACTTAATAGAGTAATGTGTCCGTCAGAGGATGAGTTTTGTATATCTTCAACAGGCAAGGGCGCAATGATGTATGATTGTATATATGGTGACCATGACTACATGGAAGAACTTGAGTTGATGCAATATACTGGCCGGAAGGATAAGAACGGTGTGGAGATATACGAAGATGATATACTCCATTACGAAGGACATTTCTATCACATTGCATCCAATTGGAGAAACAGAGGAAAATCAATAAAAACAGAGGTCAATGGAAACTTCCCCGTAAAATATGAAGATAATACAGGATTCCAAATGTATAATCAAGGCATTGGATATTATAAAATTCATTCAGTGGACGTTGAAGTCATAGGAAACATCCATGAAAACCCTGAATTACTGGAGCCACACACATGAAGCCAGACCAAACCACCGAACACATCATCGATGCAGAAGATATCATAGCAAGGATTGAAGCACTGGAGGCACAGGCACAGAATCGTGAGCCGCTGTTCGTTGCGGTCGTGAACCAGCGCGGCCAGATAGTCATCCGGGATGATGTAAGGAAACGCAATGTAATTGTTCCTGGTGATAAGGTGGCAGTGTATCATATCGAGAAGGTGTACGAATGAACTTTATTCAATCAGTTGGAACTATTCTCATGGTGTGGGGTTGTACACAGCCCGTGTGCTTCTTTCGATACCTCGATCAACACCTAGAATATGTGGAGATAATTGGGATGTTTACTTTCTGGATTGGTGCGGCGATGTTTATTTGTGGCAGTGAAACAGAATATACTATAGAACAGGTGGTAGAATGATATCAATCGACAAGAACACCTGCGCAGCATGTAAACGCTGCTGTCGCGGTAAGCCGGGCACAACCACCCCAGCACACCTACACGACGGCACCAAACCAAAAATAGATAAGAACTACAATTGTGAATACCTCGGTAGTTTTAATAAGTGCGGGGCACCACACGGTAAACCAGTCGAATGTGCTATATATCCGATAGTGATATCAGACGGCAAAATCTACGTAGATGTGGCATGTCCTGCGTGGGAAGTGGCTGTCAAGCAATGGGATGAACAGTTCGGTGGTTGCATCGATGACTATAATGATGGCAGGGGCGATCATAAGTTTGTTAATTTGTGGATTGCACACAGCCAGATAAAGGAGTAATAAATATGGGATTAGACGTACATGTTGGAGAATATGAATCTAAAGAATATGTGAGTGAACACCTAGGTGCATATTCTGGTTTTGCGATATGGAGAAAAACAATATCAAATGCAGCAGGTTTTGATTTAGATGAAATGGATGGCTTTGATGGAACAAAACCATGGACATCAGAACCATTTCAATTAATTTTAAATCATTCTGATTGTGATGGTGGATATTCAGTTGAACAGGTCCCTGAATTGTTACAGGAATTATATGACATAAAAGAATTGAATGTTGATGATTATGACCAATCAGATAAATTAATTAGACTATGTAAAGCTGCATTGTTATTGAATAAACCTATTGAATTTGCATGATATCATGATAAAATACACAATAATAATACTACTCATACTCATAGCTCCAGCATCAGCAGAGTACGACTGCCTAGAATATGCACTTGCAGCCGACGAGCCCATAATACTAGTAGGAAAACATCCATACTTCTATGGATCGATGGATTCTAAAGCCAACCACTACTTGAACTATGAGATTATTGACAATGAGACAATGCGCTTAACAGACCATAATACAAGTGCAAGTGTAATTGTATCAACACGGACATGGAATGAAATTCGACCAGGAGTCTATTTTGACGGGTTTGACTATTTTAAGATGTTCATATATCGTGAACCACAACGATACTGGAAGAAGATGATTTAAGGGGCAATATTATGATAACAAATGACGAATTATTGGTTCTTGAAAAAAGATTATTCGAAAATTTATCAGCATTCTATTGTGTAAGTCCCGGTAGATTTGAACCCGATTTGCAGGGCGATGACCAGTATAATACTGGCTATGTCAAAGAATCAATACATGACGCTGTAAATGTGTGGGCCATATCACATATCGACAGCCGATTTAGTACAGAAAGAATGCACAAGATATACCCCATGATAGTTGGGCGTACTTTTTGCAACTATTGTGGGCGTGACTTAACAAGAACAGATGAACGGTGTATCTACTGTTCTGGTGAACCATTGTGCCCAATGTGCAAAAAAACAATGGAAATTATTAAAGATGATGTAGTAAAATTGTCTTGCCACAGTTGTGGTGTATTTTTTGATGGTGTGGATTGGTACGATCAGATTTAACCAAATCTAATTATTTTGGTTAGCCACCCAACAACTATAACTAAAAGAGAAGCAATACCCCCAAATATCAAACTTGTAATCTTATTTTCTGTTTTGAGATTGTTAATATCTCTCACCATCTCATCATGATGTCTACACACTGAACTTTTTTGTTCAAGTTTCTGAAGTCGATCGAATATATCTTCAAGTTGAGGCGCCATAAGTTTTGTTCGTTCATCAATCCGACTCAACATTGCTAATATATTCATATCGTCATACATAGTGTGCATCACCTAAAATACATTCTTTTTATTAATATACTTCTACTTATATATATTCGTTTTTATGTGTATATCCATTGTAAAAATCTTTCACGAAATAATACAATCCATTCAAAAAAGGAAAGATTAATATTGCCAATATCAACGCTTCTACCTGCGCCTCGCCTATTGAATTAATATTCATCTTCCAGACATATACACCGTTGAAATAATTTATCTCAAATATTATCCAGTTAAATAAAAAATGGAATGTCCCGACTACTAAAAAAGTGAGTCGAGATATTACTTCAACTGATTTCATATGTGGTAATTGTCTTTAATTCTATATCATTGTTCGGGATGTGCGCCAGAGTGTAGTCGGTTTGAATATTTGATCTCGCTGTGGTTCCACAAACCAGATATCCTTGTCAGTTCCAGCAAACCAATTCCATGCATGACCGCCGCCAGATGGTGTCATACCCCATATAATCCCAAATGCCAGATCAGAATCCCAGCGCGTGACATCACCCATTAGGATATATGAAAAGTCGTCACAGTCGTGCTCTGTGGGGATATAGTCTCTTTTATTGACTGGGTTCTGCTCAAGGAATAATCCCATAGTTACAGGTGATACTAGTTTGTAGGAGTCATCGCTGTTCGCATAGCTGTAAATCTCAGCCATTCCCGGTGTATTAGATACAATCTCCTTTAATTCTTTCCAGCCTATTCTATCTGTATCTGGCTGTTGTGCTATCCTACGAGGGTCATAGGGCTCATCATACCCTAAAGACAGGCTTAATTCATGGAGTAGGTTTGCTATCATCTGTGGCCTCCTATGGCTTAGCTGAATCATCTATAGCCTGCTTCCTTGTTGCTTCAATGGTCATCTGTATCTCGATTTGTCGTACAATATTAATCTTTGCTGCTTCAAGTTTGTCTATCTGAAATTGTATATTTCCAAGTTCTTCGTATAGGTTCATGTTAATTCCTCTCAACTGTTACGCTTCCTGTTCCGCCCCCTGTTCCAGCGGTTTCAGGAGTATATTTTATTCCTGTTGTTCCAAAATTGACTGGCGTTATGTCGTTACTTGCAGGTTCTGAATTGTAAGTTCCAAACCCTATATGTACTTCTTGACCATCGAATGCTTCATTTGCTGCTTGGTCTGCTGTACTCCACGCTTCGGTCCAATCTGTACCATTTCTATCATTGTCACCAGTTGTTTTAACATAACAGTCATCTTCCCAGTATTTCTCTTCGATTGTGGCTGCTGCTAGATTATCACATGGAGCAGAATTTGCTGTCATAGAATAAAGTTTGAAACTGTGATGCATGACGCCACTATCATATTGTTGGGTATCACCAACATCTAACAGAACAGTAGTATAAGATGACCCCCAGGCAGTTTTGAATGTGAATTCCGCTGCATCACACGGAGATGGACAATTGTGATCTGTCATAGTTATTTCACCCCAACCATCTTTTTCAAGTAGGTTCTTGCATAAACTTCCAACCAACCTTGTTTGTGAATATGTACTATATGTTATAGATAAATATGGATCCCACGCAGATTCTTTTGAACGTAGTTCATTTCCATCAAATGAACCATCATATGATTCATCGGTATATTTCATTAAAATACCAACATATGAATGTCCGTCTCTTAAAGCATCTCTTAGTATCGAAATAATTGATCTATTATTCCATCCAGTACTCCAGTTGTCTTCTAAATTATAATCAGTACTTGTTGGTTGATTACTCCAAGTGACTCCTGATTCTGTCCAAGTGTCATTATCGATTCTTTGAAAATCTATAGTTCTTGGATCAACTGATCCAGAATCATATACATTCAACGTACAAGAACTGATAAAATCTATAGGTACGTCAATTATTGCTGAAATATCAAACTCTATTAAGCTACGTCTAATTCCATTTGTTGCGTTTGTCTGAGCCACTGACAGATATTCAGTAGAACCATAGTTTGTAGTTGGACTGGCTTCTCGTATCTCTGCATCTTTATCTGGATAGATTGTGTTTGAAGCCATCTATACCGCCTGAAACACAATACTACTCCCTGTTGAAACTTTCAAAGTTAAATTCTGACTTGCTGTGGCTTGTATCGTGTCTGCTCCTGTAATATCATTATCTCCCATCTGTAGATTGCCTGTCATTGCTCTAGTACCTGCGACAAGTAAATATTGAGTGTGATCATCGTCTGCTAATCCGGTAAGCGCCCCATGATCTGATGCACCTATATTATCATCTACATACTTCTTAGTAGCAGCTTCTTGATTGGCTGTTGGATCCAATACACCTTCAATTTTTAGACCATTCATATTTATCTTAGTAAATAATTTCAAACCATCTGCTGTACTAAGGTGCATCTTTTCAGCACCCAAAATCGCCCAAGTATGCATATAATCCTGATCGCTTAAAAGAGTATAATCCAAACCCGAATATAATTGTCTCTGAATATAGTTCTGAACACCCGTTGTAAATCCAATAGAACCACTTAATGTAGTTCCGTCACTCATGCGAAGAATACCAGAATCAAGATATACGTTATTTGCCCCCATATTCAAGGTTCCAGTCATTTCTCTAGTGCCATTAACCAACACATATTGTGTGTGGTCATCATCAGCAAGACCCGTTAAGGCACCATGATCAGTAACACCACCAGTACCAGCAAGCTCAACCCACGCAGCGCCTGTGTATACCATAGTTTTATTCGTATCTGTTTCGTAGATGTGTCGGCCTTCATGCGCTGTTGGGCGGCCTGTAGACAGACAGATACTTATCCCGAAACTATCTAAATCGTCAAAATCTTCCCAATCTGTATCGGTAACAACCATTTATATCAACTCACTTCGATTCCATATAAAACATGGTCATGCATAATCCAGTAATCCTACACTCCCCATTATTTGAGCCAGTGGGGACTATTCTTATCTTTTTTAAGTCTGTAGTCGCAGAGATGTATGATACCATTGGAATATCATACTCACTTGAAGTTCCAAGAGTATGACCTATTGCAGTCTCTATATCTGATGTTTTGTCAACGAATCCCGCCCCATCATCTACCCATATTGCAATATCTGTTAAAGAATCTGCCTGTTTAGTAATGGTAAAATCTACACCGTGGGTGTGTGCTGCCTCAGATTCACCAGATTGTATTGCAGATAATTGTTGATTAGCTATTAATTTGTTCGTACCATTTTGAGTTTGCACCCCAACATATCCAATTGCAGAACCACCAGCAGCATTGAGTGTGGGTGCAACAACCTGAATGCCGTGTGTATGTGATGAACCGCCAGAGGTGGTGCCAGAGAATGCCCGATAATCATCTATAATATATGTTAATTTAATTCGGTTAATGAATATCACTTCTGAAGGAAGTTCAAACCACATCTCATAAGGTGTGGTATTATCACAGATGTCTGGGAAGTTTACTACAATAAGGTTAGTGGCACCAAGTCCGTTAAGGTTAGACAAATCAGAATCCCGCTCGATCCGTGCAAGTGCCTGAGATATATCTTCCTCTGGTGTGTAGAATTCCATCCTGATGACTTTATCCTCTAAGTTCCGCATAATCTTTTTTACTCGGAGCGTGGAGTCTACACCTTGCTTTCGATCAATTATACGAATCCAGTCACCTAATCCATCCCCCGTAACGTACTTTAGGAAATCTACATCAAGCGTTTTAACAGATGCCACTGGTGCCGCAAAATCTAAGATGGCTTTCGCTGTGGCAATTGCTATGTCTGTACTTACAATCCCCGTATCGACATATGGCTTGCCTTCCATGACACCAACATCTCCCTGGCTGGTTGTAGCTATCGCATGGGTACAGTCTGCGTTTGTACCGTCGAAGCCCTGGCTGCGATCATTATCTGGTTCATTGATGTCAATCCAGGGTACACACACCTGTATTTGGTTAATACCGTCACCAGCGCCGAATACTCTTTGACGATTAACGACTTTCATGGTAACTTTAGTTTCTGCTGCAATTTCTGTTTCGACTCCGGCGGAGTATGTAGAGCTTGGTGATCCTACTGAACCACAACCACGTTCACCAACATCTAAACTTAAACTAGATGTTTGAGAGTAAATCCTGAACATAGCATCGTGACTACTATAGACTGTCCATGAGCTCCCGCTGTTCGTACTAAATACCCAAGTACCACCGGCATATGCTGGTGATGTACTGTCCAGTCCCATTCTATATGAACTGCTGCCACTCGTCGGTGCTTTAACTTGCAAATGATATTTTACACTAGATGATAACGAATATGGAGTTAATGATACTTCTTTCCATGAATATGATGTATTATTGAATGCGGTTATAACTCCACTGGTCAACTCTGCGCCAGTCGGTTTGCCTGCCCCGTCGTCTGCTCTAATTGATATTGAAATATCGTTATATGTTCCAGACACATATTTAATATATACTCCTATTTTATTAATATCAAAACCAGATGAGGGTGTAAATGATTGTGTCCACCAATCTGTACCACCAAATAATGAACTTGTATTATAATTTGTATCAGGATATTCAATTTCTAAATTTGATCCATATTCAACCCAAAAATCCTTGTCGTTCTGAGCGCAGATAGTAGCAATTGCCCTAAGTAGATTCTCATGTGAAAACCTAGCAGTCCCAGACAAAGTATCCGAATAATCAATGGTACCAACAACGACCTTGGTTGAATACCCCACCAACGCATTAATGATGGTGCTGCCAGTCTGGTTAATCCACTGGGCGTCCCTGGGTGTCCTTTCATCGAGCAATAGAACTTTGTAGTCCCTGCCTTTCAAGATTAAATCTACTCCGTCTGGTTCGACCCATTCCAAGAATCCACCGAATATCTGTGTTCCGTCCTTGTCGTTGATGAGTACTTCATGTGATGCAAGTAAATGACCGCCGTGCCCAATGGCTGACCGGACCGACGCAGATGGTCCATTCAACCGACAGGAGAACATATCAAATACGTTGTTCTCACTTTCGACTTTCAAATCTGTGACTATATACTCGGTGCCATTGAAAGAGAACGTTTCTGGCATTTCTAATTACCCCGATAAGATATTATTCCGGTCTGCTGAAAATGCATCATGACTTCGATGATACTACCCTTTTTACCTGCGCCAATGTACTTTACATCTAAATGGTGAACTAAGTATTGGTGATCTGCGTCTGTGGTCCCCATCTCTAAGACCAGTGGTGCTAAATCATCCTGGGTATATGTGCCGTCGAATCCGGAGTAATCCATTTTCAGGTTGAGTAATATCAGCAGTTCGGTTAGGTCTGCCACAGACGTTAAGTATCCAAGGATTACTAAGTCATCCGGCTGCCTACCCATCGAAATATTAATACCACCTTCATAAAGCGCAAACCGTTTGTATTTACCCCGTGGTACTATCTTAATATCCTTTCTAACTGGGTTTCGTTGTGCTGGAAAAGTGAACAGTGTACTCCCAGTAACAACCTCATAATAATCATCTACTGACACCCCATCTGTGGACATCGTGGCTGCTGACCCGTCCATATCTTCCACAGTTAATGTGTTTGTTGCTGTGTCAGTAACCTTGTAGGCATTGCCGTGTGCTGTTCCAGACAATATCTTGACAAAACCTCCGTTGAACTGGTCTGTTGTGAAACTGCCTGTATCAGTCAATATAGTTTCTGCAATGCCTGTGACTTTACCGCCGAACCGTTCTGTGGTGGTTTTTGTGGACAGTGTTAATGCTGTGACTGACCACGGCGCATACAGTGCCTTTCCTGCTGCTTCGTTTGCGACCGCATCAAGACCATTAGGATATCCCAGGCGCCAGTTGCTTATGCTACCATCTCCAGTTTATTCATTAAAATGCACCCCAAGACGCACGTTGAGCTTGACGTCTGCTTGTAAGTTCTATAAAGTCATCGATATCTAACCCATTGGTCAAAATAAATTGTGCACCATCGTAATTATTATTAATAGTAGTATCTCCGCCACCAAAACTGCTTGCCGATTCAGTGCCTTTCATTCCAACAGACTCCCCCGCTTCAAGCCAGTGTGGACCTGTGTATGACGCAAAGCCACCAACTGCGTGCCGAGTCGCACCAGCCGAGGACATAGCAGAACCCCATGCGCTAGCATATCTTTTAATTGAACCAACAACATCAGTCAGTTCATCTTTAAGATATCCTAAATTTCGTTTAATTCTTGTAATGTCTTCATCGAATGCGGTCCAGCCCGTTCCGAATACTAATGCTGAAACCGCTGCACCAAGCGCATGTACTGCAGATGCAACGATCTGATATATGTTTGCAAGAATACTACCATTCACAACCCATTGCTCGATCCTTTCATCCAGTTTTTCACCAATCGCGAACAAACCAGTGAATTCAGCTATTGTGGCAGTAATCCACCCAATCAACATACCCAAAGATGCAGCAGCAAGCACCGGCAATGCAATGAATCTGCCGAACCACATAACCACTGGAACCAATGCATTCCATACACCGACAAGTAATGCTTTCAATGCGCCAAATTTTCCGAGAATCCCGGCAAGACCAAGACCACCAAGCAACATTCCACCAATCACAGTAAGCCACGTGATTAATGCTTGTGCTTCTGGGTTTAGTTCTTTAAACCAGTGATATAAATCACCAAATTTCTCCGCCACCCACTCCATCGCAGGACCAAGTGTCTCATCCATAATCAAAGCGATTAATTCCAAATACATGTGGATAATCTCAAGCTGCGTGCCAACCCTTGGCATAGTCATAAGAAGCGCAGCGAAACCACCAACTCCTATCATCCCAAGAAACTTTGATAACATCTTAGTTTGATTAGACATCCTAAACATTTCAGTAGTGGTACTCTTGACATGTTCGGTGACTGTCCGTAACTCGGTCTTAACCTTCGCTAGACTTGAAAACAAATTCATATCTTTGAACAGCCCGACGATTTCCATACTTCCTACTTCAACCATGATTCTGCTGACTCCTTTCTTTTGCCTTGATGGTATTTATCACAATTTCTAACGCTTCGATATTCCGGTTGTCTTCGGCCTCAATCTCTGATGGTAATTTCTTTTGTTGGTAGGCCAATCCTGCCACCCTAACCAAATGTATCACACTTGGATGAGTGAACTCAGTTAGGACCGCTTCGATAAAAAACCTTTTTCCTCCTTGGTAATATATGACTTTGCCATGACTTCCCTAGATATATCATCCCGCAGGTCAGGGTGCATAGATGATATGGCTTCCAACTTCTCAGCGTCGGATAGTTCCAGCCAGGTCTTGCCATTAAACGTAGTATTGATATCCAACAGACCAATTTTGATGATCTCTTCAGCCAATCCGGATGTGTCAATCTCTACATCTTGTCCGACCATACTCACAAATCCCTCTTTCATAGAATCAGCTTCTTTGTTGGTCATAACTTTGAGTTTTAGATTCAGGGTAGCTCCCTGGAACTCTATTGATTTTAGAACTTCGCCTCTTGGTACAAAGAGTATAGACTCTGGTACCATTTTTGTGTTTTCTTTTTTGTCACTTGACATGATGTTTTACCTCTTGGTATTTATTTGCGCCGTGAATGGGGGGTATTTGTGCTTTAATTGCCTCTTGGCACATAGCACTATGATTTTAAGCCCACCCATAAAAAATGATTGCTGATGTCATATCTCAAGGGTGGGTACTTTAATATATGATTATAACATATTAATAGTTGCTGATGTCATATGACTGAAATTCCAAAGTGCCATAAATGTGGATGTACGGATAAGAAACTAATCCACCACCATAGAAGTTACGAACCCGAAGTTGTTGTGTTGATGTGTGTGTCTTGTCATAAATTATTACATAATAAATTACGACGAACAAATCAATGCAATATGGCTCCCAGTGAATTATCTAAAAAATCTATACAATCAGAAAGCAATCGCTTAAACAATCTCAAACGAATTAAAAAATATGAAATATTACATAATAAATTTGAATTTACATTTGATACTATATTGATACCATATATTCGGCTTAGAGAGGGGGTTCGTGTTTGGGATAATGGAACTACGATTACGTTCTATTCTAATTTTATGAGTAGTATGAAATTAACGTATATCAAAATAAAATAAGAAAATGGTTTTAAAACCACATTCTTTTATATAATTTATTTGATTATGCACACGCCACATCATAATCTATTGAAGTTTCAGCCAGTTCCACAATATCCACACTTGTAACCTTAAGTGCAATGTCCTGTATGACTAATCCTTGTGTGATATCTATAGGTTCACTTGCCTTTTCAACTTTGACACCGTTCAACGTCAATGTTATTGAGTGAGTACCGTTTGTTGTTTTTATAAAGCAGTTTGAAACTGTGGCTCCTGCCTTGAACAAATCCCATATTGCTGCATTACTCATCTTTACGGTTATGCCTGCATCCCATAGTTTAACCTGTGGTGCCGGTTGTGCGATGAGTTCACCGACTGCAGTATCCATCGACTCATCAACTTGAAGTTGATTGTCGAATCCAAGTCTAGCCTGAGTGATATATGGACTGATATCCACATTATTTATTTTAAGAGTCACATCAGAACTCTTATACGGCCTGATATTTGCGGATGTGTATTTCTTCAGTCCAGATGCCGCTGCCTGATACGCCTTGTATGATGTAATCTTGACAGCGTTCTGTGCCACGAAATCGGCATTATAGCGCATCCAGTCGCCCTTTGTAAATACGAAATCACCTTTGTTACACATAACACCAGTATATTCTTTTCCGAAGTCTGTTGTATTGTGCAGGTGCCCGGCCTGGAAACTCATTGATTGCATGACATCAGCCTGTGCAAATGTGTGAGTGTATGGATCTGATGCGCCAGTCATAGTATCAGTCATTCCCATACACAACATCGGGAATCGCATGTGCTGGACCAACATCTCCATAGTCCCGCCGAACTTTGGAACCATAGGGTAGTATTCACCGACAGTGTTTACATCTACGCCGTCCATCGGGTTAAGTGGTTCGAGTGTTTGTGAGTCTGAATCGGTGAATTTTTGTACCAATCCTGGCCATGCATATGTCACAGCTGTATTCTTCGTCCCGTAGGCTACATTTTCAACTGCATAGTTGAAGACTGACCTGCGACCCAAAAAGTATTCGGTTGATACCATCAGACACCACCCATACTCACTTTATCAAGTTTGTGGTCTCCACACCAATCATCTGGGAATACGGCGGGATATCCTTGCATTGTTGGTGCATGTCGTCTGCATCGAGTATTCACATGCCACATGCATGTTTCACATCGCATGCCTTCGCTTCTGTGCTTCCAAGGATCTGCTATTTTTTTTCTTGCTGCTGTTTGGGCTGTTATTACTGGTTGCGTTGCCTCTATTTTATATGTGCATGTTTCACAATCAGGTACATCTGTAGCACGTTCTGTGTTTGCTTCCATGTTGTTTTACCTCTTGGTTTATTTTTTATATTATCAGCCGCTTGGCCTAATCATTAATATTTATGCCTGTGAACTTAATTTGTAACTCACATCTCTTAATTCTTCCGCCTATCTCGTCCATTATGCTGGACTTCCTCACATTGATATAATCGAATAAGGTAGGAACTGTTGCAGTCCTCCAGTTATCACGAAGATAAATGTGGCATTCGTCGCAAATGTACTCGCAGAGCGTATCACCCTCCAGCTTCCTTACATAATCCACATAGAAGTCCGTTGTATCGTCTGGGTTATCCCCTCCTGGACTCCAGTCAATCGAATCATATCGGCCGTCTGAATCGTTGTCTATGAGTAAGTAGTCGGTGGTTTCAACAAAAGTATGTGCTGCGCTTGATAGGGTGCCTGTAACCTCAGTAATCCCAGTAATCGGCGTTTCATCAAGAGCATATTCGTCTGTGCCGGATGCAAAAGTATGAGATTCATTCGTGACAGTATTCACAGCAATAAGTGGCTTTGTCTTGATGGTATATGTATTGATAAGAAGTGTGACAGAATCCTCTGTTTCAGTACCACCCATCCCGATATCTCCTAGTGATGATGTGTCCATCCTAGTGACTGATATTCGTGGGAAGTTGTTTTCATTGTCCACCATTGCAGATAATAATGGCCGATCAGGATAAATCCAGTTGGCTGATAATCCAGCCGCCGCCCTGGCAGTAGCATTAGGATCTGTGATGTTTGCCCGAAGTAGTCCTGTGATGAACTCCTGCGGTGATACTCTACTATCAGTCATTCGGAGAACTCCTCCCTGAATACTGTCGATGATATGTTCTGTGCATGTTCTAACGCTTTCCTGAATGGTGCCATCTCATCAAGTGATACTATCATCCCACCTTTTGAAATAACAATCTCTTCCCGGGTCTTCCTAGATGGCCGTTTCAACGCCCTACCAGATTTACCGATTGCTTCAAAGCCCAGATCATCAAAGTGTAATATGGCCCATTTACCTAAAGATGTCAAACTTCCGCCTGCATCAACAAACGGAACAAAATGCTTTTCAGTACCGAACTCGTGATATTTTCCATAAGGTACACTATCATTAAGCCTGAATCCATAACCGCCTTCTATCACAGTGGAATGTACACCATCCCGGAATAGTCCAGAGTTTACGCCTTGGCTGTGTCCTGAACTTTTCGTAAATGTATCAATGGTTTCTTTGGCGTCTACTTCAGATTCTATTCCTACCCGTTGCATACCTTTCTGGATGTGCTCCTGTGCGCCCATAGAATAAGTATCTATATTTTTATCCAGTTCTATAAAATTAATACTAAGTTGCATACGGAACCTCCCGCAGTTCACAGGTCATCAAAACCGGGTTGTCAATATCGCGATCCACATACAAGATGTTTACCACCACATACATGCTGTTATCACCATCAGATGTATCGAGTATCTTGTCGTCCACCTCTGGCATCGTTGCACTTGAGCCAGTCCACAGGAACACACCCCTTATCTGCCGGTCCTCCATCTTCCCAGCGAACTTATCATCGTTTTTGAAGGATACCGCAGATATTACACCCTTGATGGTGCTGTCTGTCTTGGATACGCTTATAGGATGACCGTTTGGGTCATTGACAACGGTCTCCTTGCGTAGGGTCATATCAATGCCTTCCCAGCGTCCGAATATCTGGTCCATGTGCTTTGACAGTCCCTTAATCTGCGTAGAGGTGGTCATTTCAAATTACCAATGTGCTTGTTCGGAGCTGTCCGATTGCTTTTATAAGTCTATCCTTTTCATCCTTATGTTTTTCAATTGCCCTCGTCATGTTCATATATGGCTCGCCCACCCCGATTGTAACACCCGAAGGAAGGGAATAACTCGTTACATCATCATATGTGCCACCAATCTGATCAATCAGTACCCGCATTGCTGAAATGGTCGCAGATAATGCAGCAATGTTCGTAGGAACCGCAGTATACCCATACGTATACACTACCTTAACCCTATGATTCTGTTGTGCAAAGGTCTTTGATACAAGCCTGATACGCCCCATTCCAGAATCAAGCCAGTAGTCAGAAGCGGTCCAAGTGGTTATCAGTGTGCTGCCTGTATCGTATGATTCCAGGGATGTAATTGATTGTACCGGGCGCTTATCCAAGAAGATTGTATCTATATCTTCATCCTCGTCCAGGTTCTCGATGTCAATCCATTCTGTTTCTGTTGTGGCATTAGCAAATGACTTCTGATACATCGCCCGGATCTCTGCATCGGATTCCTTAATGAAATCTGCAACATCACCCTCACCAATTACAGTAGAATCAATGCCTGCTTTTCGATATACGTCCATGGTAGTACTGTACAGACCACTATCAAACGCATCCACTGTGAAATACTTATAATCCTCAATCTTTGCGGTTGCTGTCGACGGAGTAAACGCATAACTCCAATCGCCATATGCGGCGTCTGCTGGGATTGTGAAAATGTAATAATACACACCTTCTGATTCTCTAGTTAGATCTCCTATGGCCTTTGTGGTGTTTGCAGTTCCATCTGGATCATAGATTACAAGTGCCAGTGTGGTCGCATCCTGTGCATTGCCATCTTCGTCTAAGATAGTGGTTTTGCATTCAATATTTTCACCACGTCTATATTTTGTCATTAAGATACCTCTAGTGTTTGGCTTATTATTCCTGAATCTGTATTCGTTTGTGAGATTATTCCTGTGTCGGTGTTTATCTGTGTGATTATTCCAGAGTCTGAAAGTATTTGTGTAATTCCTTCATATTCTATAAAAGCATAATCCGGCCAGTAATCATCTACCCAATAATCTTTTGGCCAATATGTTGTAGGCCAATACCCGGCCGTTAATAATCCCATTATACACTACCATCCAATGTCGTTGCAGTTCTATTGCCGTTTGAGTCTACTGTTGCTGTGATTCGGTCTTTACTGTCAGGTCCATCTCTGAACGTGATTGTGGTTGTTCCTCCACCAGATACCTTTGCACAACATGAAGCGAATATAAGCCTCATCATTTCTTCAAGGTCATATGTTCCGTCTGCAATACCTGCTTTGATGTCTGCTACAGTGATGTCGTTGAGTCCTGCTATGGCTGTATCGGTAGTGCTATGAAGTCCTGCCGCTGTTCCTGCAACGTCTGGAACCACCTTATTCGGCGCATATAATGCCTGCGCTGTGGCCAAAGTCACGCCGTCTGTACCTGTGATCTTATCAAGGTCAGTCTGAGCTGTAGCAAGCGCAGAGGCCAGTGCCACAGCAGCGGTTATCCTAGTTAATAGTGTATCCACGTTAGTATCTACAGTTGCAATGGAGTGATCTAAGAAGGCCGCTTTTGCATCTGTCCAAGTAACGTCTGTAAGTGCTGTTGCTGCTAAGGCTACCGCTCCGGCTGATAAGTTGTCCAGGTATCCTGCCCTTGCTGCCGTAATCCTTGTTAGTAATGTATCTATGTTGGTGTCTGCAGTTGCAATGGAGTGGTCAATGAATGCGGCTTTAGCATCCGTCCAAGTGACATCTGTCAGGGCTGTGGCTGCAAGTGCGGCTGAATCTGTTCCTCGCATTACATCAGATGCGACCAATAACGGTGTTGCAACATCGAATAATTTAGTGAATCCTGCTGCCAATTGTCCTGCGGTTTCAGTGAGAGCAGACCCATGAATATAAACTAAGTCAGAGAATACCACATTGTTGGTGGAGTCATACCCGTTCGATGCAAAATCCACAAGGTCAATCAGGGGTGCCGTCTGTGCGCCTAATCTAGTAACATCAACAGTTGGCTGACCTGCAACGTTTGCGGTTACGGCTGTGCCCAGCCACTGAGTGACATCAACTCCAGCTGCTAATGCAACAGCACCCCCCGACAAATTATCAAGATATCCTGCCCTCGTCGAAGTATAATTTGTTGCAAGGGCGGCTAAATCCGTCCCCCTCATATCTGTATTTGTTGTAGTTGTAGTCACTA
Organism: Planctomycetota bacterium; assembly: GCA_023139715.1. Lineage (GTDB taxonomy): Bacteria > Planctomycetota > Phycisphaerae > Sedimentisphaerales > Anaerobacaceae > JAGLSG01. The sequence goes on from JAGLNB010000002.1 coordinate 51,265, forward strand.
ACGTGACAGTTCCGACTGTAACGGCACTCTGGTCTGCTGCAAGGCCGAACCCTGTCTTATCACTTACTACATTCGCGTCTACTTCGGCCTCCATCTGGAAGGTGTGTGACATAGTCCCCTCAACACTGTTCACAGTCGCAGATACATAAATTGTATAAGTCTTGCCTTTCTCCAATCCACTGGCTGCGGTCAGTTGTACCCGCTCCGAATATAACCCGGCCGTATTCACAGAATCCAACAAGGCCAGGGTACCCGTTAGTATAGGGGTAGCAGTTTCATCCTCGTATACTCGATATGACGGGGCAGCGTCAGCGTCTGTAGCGGCCCCGGTATCGAACCTGTGGGTATTACATGCAAATGTCAGGTAGTCGTCTATTTTCCATGATCCTAAGTACATTAGTGTACCACCATCCCGCCAAAGATTGTCGAATGAATGCCATCATAACTTAGTATCGGTGCCCCTACTCCCAACAGTGACTGTGCAGCAATGCCACGATATAAACCGGCTGCGTGTTGTTTGTCTACTCCGGAGATTGTGTTATCTGCAATTGGTAATATTCTAACAACAGACCGCCGCTTATCCTCTGAATCTATAGCCATATCTTATCACCTCATGGACCCGATACCATTTCTCCTTTCGTGAACGTGGTCGCATCGTCTGATACTGTCGCTTTTGTTATGACTGTCCCGCCATCATTCTTTAGACTGAGTGTAGAACTGGTCTGTGTAACTTCGTTCCTAAAGTACATGTATAAGTACATTATTGCATCTTCCATGGTTGGGGTTGCTGCCGGGACACCCTGGGCCATTTCGGCTATGGTATCGGTCTTGATTACGTCTGATACTTGAGCGTTTACGTCTGCTGTGGATATGTTGTTTAGTGCTGCCACGGTAGCCTCTAAAGCGCAGGCATCCAAGATAAGGTCAAGTCTTCCACCATTCACCCAGTCACCCTGCAACTCATTGGTATCGGCTAGTATATCCGTTACATTACCCTGCACTGTGGATATCGTTGCAGGGATGTCAGTGGTTGTATCGGCTGCTATGATATCAAGTATAAGATCTAATCTACCTCCGTTTACCCAGTCTGTTTGAAGCTCGTTGGTATCGCCAAGTATGGCATTGATATCTGCGCTGTTGTCGTTAGCAGTCTGTGCGGTTCCGTTTACCTCCTTTACATTGACGTGGAAGCCTGTTGGATCTGCCTGTGACTGTGTTTCAAAGTCATCTATTATCTTTGTGCATGCTGTAGCATTTAGATGTTCTCCTGCAATCGCGTTATCTGCAATCTTGGCTTCGGTGATTGCATCAGCATTGATTGATGCTGCGGTGATAGTATTTGCTGCAATGCTAGTTACTGTTACTTCTTTGAATCGATTCTCAATGCTGAACTGGCCGATTACTGAATTGATTGTTGCACCGTCTATGGTTGTGCCCTCAATCCTGACAAAATACTCATGACCAACCACCCAAAAACCGCCCACTGTATCATCTGATGTATCTATCTTGACCATGTGTGAGCCGGTGATTCCATCGAAGTCTACCGATACGGTGATACCAGCAGCATTGTTCCGCTGTGTCAATCCATCGTCTTTATGAATATGCACATCTGTATTGGCGAAGTTGGTAATCGTACACGATGCACTCGGGTCGTCCGAAGAGAATGTATTAAACATTATGTAGACTGTTGCGTCCTCTGCAAAATCTCCTAAATAAGATATCATTTATAGCGGTCCTCCTAATGGTCCTACTAGAGGACCGTAAAATACTGATGTTGGTGATACACCTGTAGGTGGTGTCTCTTCACTTCCTGCACTGCTGAATGCTGGTTCTGGTGAATTATATTTCCGAGCAAATGACCAAGTTTGTTCACATGTACCTGTGAATGCATTCATGAATAATCCAAGTGATTCATCTGGTAAATTTGTATTCAATCCGCCTGACCCAATTTCATTATCATCGAAATACCCATATGTAGTAGTACCATCATTAGATATTTTACCACGATACCATTGATTTATAGTTAATGATGGTGCTTCCGTTACATTTGAAGTAGTACCTTCGTTACCAACGTAATGATATACAGCATTTCCTGTGGAATATGACTGTACCCTAATATTATCATCAGATAAATCTAAGACATTAGTTAATCCCCATGTTAAATTATGAGTTGCATTTGTCGATCTTACCCTTCCTTCCCATATATATGGTGATGAAATTGTAAGAGAATCTAAGAAATTAGATGATGCAGAACCATGATATTGTAAGAAGGTGTTTGCACCATTGCTGGCTGTAGTTTCCCCGGATTTACCATAATATACTCGAACATCTCTATTTGACCCAAGGTCATCATTTACTTTAACACGTACTATAATAGGATCAGCGGTTAAATCTTCAACAAAGTGATCTAATAATGTTGTGCCATCATCATCAGTTATACGAATATCTTGTGGGAAGTTAGTGCAGTGTCCTTCTAAGTGGAAATCTCCACCTGCGCTATCACCTATCGTTAATTTGACCTGATAATCTGTGCCTGCGCCAGATTGACCAGTAATAGATATCACTTTCCAGTACGGCCAACCAGCGAGATTTCCCATATATACTTCCTCACAATACTTCTATAGTGAATACACCCTCTGCATCCTCAGATACAATTGCATTCCTATCACTGTTGTCAGGCATAACAGCTGCAACCATGGCCTTTTGTGTAAGCTCTGATATCTCCATAATATAGCCAAATTTGATGGTGCTGTCCTCAATCTTTGACGCTATGAATGCATTTGTTCGGTCTGTAAATGTGGGATCTGGCACTGGTATATCTGGATTCGGTTCTGAAACGCCCCAATATGCAAAATCACCCTCTGTATAGAATGTTAGGTTTAGCTTCTTGACCACATCTCCAATCTTCTCAAATACTCCGACACCCCAGACAGTAATCCCTGCTTCGGTGTTACCTTCGTGTATTCCTGCTTCATCTACTTTATGGTATTTTGTTGCAAGTTCTGCTATTAATTCGTCTTTGTTCATGATCTACTCCGCATTGTCATATATCTTCTTCCCGAAATAAAAACCCAACACTATCATAGCTGGCTCTGTTGGCATGGTTATTTCCTGCTGCATAATGGCTTGATAGCCCATTACGAATATCGTCGGGAGGACTACCCCCAACGCTATTATTTCGTCTGTGTTATCTGATAGTATACTCATGTGTTTTCACCTACTTATATAAACTTGCCCGGGATGTTTGGATATGGAGACTTCTTATTTCCTTTTGGTTCATCAGGCATCCTTTTCACCGTAAACAGTGAGGTTGGTATAATGCCTATATCAGTACCATACAATGCATGGATAAACTCACTATCTGCATAATGAACTCCGCCATCTTCAAGAATCCTTATACAGTCCTCTGCCATGCCTGTATCAGGGTCAATCTGTGGTTCAATGAACATTATTATTTCATCATATCCAAGTGATCCCTCGTCTGTAGCAGTAATATCATATTCGATAAATGCCACGTCTCCAGGCTGTTGGTCGCCATATTCAACATGGACTTTAAAATCCTTACTCTCCATATCGTTAATGCAGAGGTTGTTGATTATGTTTGCATCCCTGTTGAGTGCCCAGATAATCGCACCCTCGTTGTTAATTCCTTCCCCGGTTATCCATTCTTTATTTTCGTAGTCCCAATTAACGACAAGAGGATTACTAACAATATCTTCTGCTGGGTAGAAAGTACCAGATATGAATTCATAGCCAAAACCGTTTGGATTGTGTGGTGCTCCGATAAGTAGTTTCAGTCTTTCGGCTGCCCATGAATAGTCTGTTGGCTGATCTGGCAGGTATCCTGGCGCACCACCGATTATAAGATCATCTAAGTGATTTCCATTGAAAGGTCCCGATATTTTCATGGATACAATATCTACATCTGAATGATACGAAAACTGTGTAAAGTTAGATGGTTTGGTTCCATCTCTGAGAATTGTAACAGTTATTTTCTCAGAATGTATACGATTGCCACGTTTATCATATAGGGTAACATACATGTTTCCTGATGTTGTTGCTAGAAATGAGACATATCTTGTATCTTCTTTGAATACGATGTGTGTCTTCATTCCAGGTATGAACCCACCCATTACATCAGGTCCTGTCATTGGTGAGAATGCGCTCCTACCATTGACAACGAACACATATTCATGTGGTGTTCCGTTTGGGTAATATCCACACCAAGGATATATTCTCATATAACATCTGGTATTTCCACATGTGGATCCTCCTACTGTAACATATGATGGCCAATCACTTGTACCATATGGTTGTGTCCCGAGTACAGTCAAGAATGTTGCGATCTCTGGGTACTGGTTGTCAAAGTCACCACAGTTTGAACCTTCCTCAAAGTCATACATCACACCTTCGATATAGTCAGGCATTACGTTACGCTGTCCAAACGGCCACTCTTCGACCTGTTCAGCAGATGACATACCACACATCATTATTATTAGAATTATTGCTATTAGTGTTTTATACATTTGTTCACCGTGGCCAGTTTATGGGGTTCTTCGGATTTAACGATTTTCACTGATACCACTTCATTGAAATCTATCCCTAGTATCCTTGTATCGAAACTGTACCAAATCGGTCTATTTTCCAGCGTGTATCCCAGTGGAATATGACCGGTTCGTTTGTCACTTCGTCGGCACTCGCTGCAACTCTTCTAAGTCTCCATTGAATATTTTGACCTGCAACCATTGTAGCACAATCTAGTTCAAATTGAATTATATTAGCATACCATGCATCAGTAGTTGTTAATGTCACTTCACTAGTTAAGGTTTCTTGCACTGTATCAGGCATCACATGTAAGATATCTTCCGATTGCCATTCTATCTGAAATTTGTATTTATCTCCGATATCTTCTGCTCCAGTTGTGGCAGTTATAGCTACAAACCAAGGGCATGTAACACCATCCCATATGTGCGGGATTCTCATCTTAAATAAAAGCTCTTCATAAGGTTTCGCCGGTGTTTCCCATATATCCATAGAATATCCAAAAAATAAACCTCTATTTATCTGTGTAGGAATGCCTTTGTCATTTGAATAATTTTCATCTAGGAAAGGATGCATTGATTTCCAGACGGGACGTATGGCTGCTCGTTGGATGAAGTTATCAGACATAATCAATCACTCCGAATATGTAACCTTCAAGACGCCAGATGTTGCACCAGTTCGGATTGCCTTGAATGTGGCAATGTCTGCCGCACTGCTTAACGTAACTGTATCACCAACCTCAACTAAATGTCCTTCAGAAGATGTGGGGTTGGTGCCGTCCTTCCTAACTCTGATTTGCGCTGTTTCAAGGGTTATCTCTGCTTTTGTTGCATTCCCATATGTACCAGATGTTAGACCAACTGCAGAATCTGCAACAGTCACAGACTCGTATCCTGATGCTTCTTGCCCTTCACCACCACCAACAAACAATGGTGTGTCCGCACTACCGCCAAGAATATTTCCATCATTATCTACGTTTTGTATCCTATGCGCTTTTGTTGCTTCTTCTGCCATCTCAACACCTACTCATATATTACTGTGAGGAGTACAGTATCGCTACCCAACTGTGACTGCGCACATCCTTTCCAGGTAGTTATTGTTAAGGTTTGGATCCATGTTTCTGCGGTTCCGTCTTCCATTTCTGTTATTTTGAATCTTTTTGAATCGATAGAGTATGCCATTTATATCACCGTATGAAAATAAAAAGTGGTGGAATTGAATCCACCTAATTGCCCTCGTATACCATGACCTTATCAACCGTGATGGTTGGTTGTGTCGCACCGCTCGCCTTGACAACTGCAAACATGGGCTGCAATCCATCTGTATAGTTGCTCATGTCGAATGTGGTACTCGATGCCACCCGGGTCCACGCAAGACCGTCATCACCCATATAGAATTTGATATCCGCACTATCTGTACAGTCTATCTTAATCCATTTGTGTGTGGCTGCGACCATTGTGACACCGGTTGCAGTGTCATCATTGTCGTTGGTTCCATCATCGGTTTCTACAACTGGCGTCATGTTGGCGACCAGTCGAACCCATGCATGTGCTGCACTTGAATCCAATGTGTCGTTCCATGCTGCACCAAGTCCAATTACTACACCTTCGTTTGTAGTAATAGCAGAAGTGGCAAACCTAGCAACCATTACAGGGCCATTGTCTATATCAAATTCAAGCACGTCATTGAAATCATATCCACACACTTCTGCCTCGTCATTGGTGGCTAGTGTACACAGAACAACATGCGTTCCATCGACTGGTGCGTGTGTTGGTGCACCCGCTGAAGATGTGTCATTAAGTGTCCATGCTGCCCCAATATCTGATCCATGAAAATCATCATAGAACCCATCCATTTGTCGTTGCATGGAATCTAATATTTCAATCAATGAAGTATGCTTTCGGTCCACGTTACCTATGAGTGGGCAGGGGGCGTTTGCCCCCACTTGTACATCTGACAAGGCCACTCCACCTGCATCATATGACATTTTATATCACTCCGATGTAGTCTTGGTTGCCACAAGACCAGAACATCTGCCAACGTCAGCACTTGCCAAAACAATGCTGTTCAGATTAAACATTATTGCATTGTCCAGGTGTATTGCAGCAGTTGTCCCCAGTGCACCACGTCTACATGTGATTACAGTCGAAGAATACTCAGACACTTCTATGATCTCATTGTCTACTTTCATGTAGAAATGTGTGCCTGTTGCGGGCCACTGTGCCACGGTTGCTCCGTCAAATGTGATAGTAGTCGCGGCTGCAGTGATGTCAGAGCCATCATTTATCACACCAACAGCATAGGTGGCCGTTTCAGTCAATCCTGCTTCGGTTTTGAAATAGTACCAAAACGCAGGGTATGTCAATTCAATCCAATCGTTCTGGGTGACTTTTTCGACTTCGATCATCCTGACATCGATGTTATCATTCGCAGTGCCGTAATCACTGACTGGTGTTAGTAATGCTACTGCCATGATTAATCACATCCGTACAATTGACCCATGCCTTCAGGGAACTTGTTGATCAAAGTCATGTAGACCTTCAGGAAGAACTTGTTTGAATCTGTGGTCTGTGCCAGCCTCTGGAAAGTGATATCTTGCAATACCCTCTGTTCCAAGAAGTTGGTATTTACACACAGAATCCTTCTTGCGTCTGCGGTTGTAGGCATGAACTGTGATACTATCAATGGGAGTTCACCCACAACAGTATTAATGCTCAGTGCCTGCAGACCCCATGCAACCTTTGTATATGGATTGCTGTACCTGATACTGTTTATGATCTGGTTCTTGAGGTTCGATGCAGTATACGGATCTGTTATGAGCAGATTCGGAGCGCCCTTGTCAACGAAGCAGTCATTGACCAGAGTGTCAACATCTTCGAGTGTTGGGATTTCCCCGCTCATGTCAGTCGTGTTTGCTGTCAACAGTTCGATAAGACCGTCGGGCTGATACTGGTTTGTGGTATTATTACCGTTAATCAGCGCCTCTTCAATTGTCTCGTTGAGTTCCTGCGTTTTGGTCATCACTGCCCGGCGCATAGTAGATTCGAAGTGTGCACCGCCGATTTCAGCGACACCTGTGACACGACCTGTGATCCTACAATACCTGATCGTGGAACTTGCCAGTTCTTCAGTGTCGTCAGTCTCGGTAAGAGTTGGGTCTTCTTTACCCCATGCAGCAGCACCCCTTCCGGTCAGCCTGTAGTAGTTCGCTGTTATGCCGGTATTGGTCACTTTCGGAACCAGTGCTTTGATTGGTGTAAATCTTCGAGTGATATCTACAACACCAGAATCATACGCCAATGGCATCGGGACATAGCCAGATGCACCAGACGAAGCGCCTACATTGGCAGCCTTCCCGAAGGTTTCAACGTGCCAGTCGTAGACTGTCTTCGCCATGTCAGGGAAATATTCCTGCGCTGGCTGTAGTGGTCCTTCATACATTGTGTGGTTCGGGAGGTCACCGAATGAAGACTTGTATATACTGGCCTCATCGATCTCACCCGGAGCCATGAATGTTCCACCCATGTTATTTGCCTCCTGCTTCAGGGAATGCTGTATGGAATATACCCTTCATCACATCGATTTTCTGGGGTTTGCCATCTCCAACATCCTGGATGCCTTTCATCATCGGCATGTTTTCGATTGTTTCAACCTGCTTTTGGATGGTCACTATTGTTTTTGCCATCTCATCAACAGTGCTCTTTTCCACAGGGTTAGGCTTCTCTGCCTCTGCCATCTTCTGAATCGTAGGTGCAAGTTCATTTACCTGCCCTTTGAGTTCAGTGACGGTATCAGACATCTTATCGAAGTCCGCCTGCGATGCGCTAGGAATCTGTTCTTTAAACAGTTCCTCTACCTTTGTCAATTTCTCAAAGAGAGCATCATATTCACCTTTGGAAATTGACTCTTTTGGTTTGTTCTCTGCCATATGTTTATGCTCCTTGGTAGGATATCAGCCCGCACTTACGGGAATGAATGT
>JAGLNB010000020.1 GCA_023139715.1 Planctomycetota bacterium
GGACCTAAACCTTGCGCGTCTGCCAATTCCGCCACGCTCGCATTTCGTATCTCGTGAAGCGTATTTCGTATCTCGCTTTATGCCTGCGAATTACCACTATCACTTCCTTCTTTAGATATTTTTTCTATTCGCTTCTCAGCTTTTTGCAATATCTCTCTGCAATGCTTAATCAAAGCCATTCCCTTTTCGTACTGACTGATACTATCCTGCAGAGGAATTTCGCCCTGCTCTATTCTCGCCACAATATCGCCGAGCTGGCTGATTGCCTTCTCAAAGCCAAGTTTGCTAATATCATTTTGTTTTTTATTATCTTCAACCATTTTCTATTTCCCTTATTTTTACTTTTTTATTACTTTACTTTCAATCAAATTTTTATTGCCAAGCTCGGTTATCAAACAATCACCAATCTTAACGTCTGCTAAATTCCTCACAAGGAAACCCGTTTTCTTATTGGTAGTAATGCTGTATCCACGCTGTAGAACAGATTTAGGATTAAGGGCAGCTAACCGATTTTCCATTGCTGCAAGCCGAATTTCAGCTTTATTGACAACGGCACTTATCACATTTTCTGCCCGATTTCGCAAATTATTCAAATCAAGTTTCTTTGCCCCAATAAGCCGATGCGGCTCAATTTTTCTAATCTGCTCCTGGCTTGAATAAAGTTTATTCGATAATTGAGCCAATAGCTGCTCAGCTGAAATTACAAGCCGGCTTTGGATTTCATCGAGAACTTGCTCTCTATTGCGAACCGGCAAAAAAGGATTTCTAAATGCAGCACCTGCTAAAATGGTTTCCATATTCTGCTTCGCTGTTTTAATCTTCCAGGCAATATCACTATTCAATCCATTTTCAACACTTGCCAACTTTGCTAAAATTTCCCGCATATCAGGTACGGCAATAACGCCCGCTTTTGTCGGTGTTGATGCCCTTGCGTCAGCTACTAAATCAGCAATTGTAGTATCGATTTCATGGCCAACGGCACTTATGACAGGTATTTTAGAATCAAAAATTGCCCTTGCCAAAACCTCTTCATTAAACGCCCATAAATCTTCCTTTGAACCGCCGCCTCTTCCAACAATTAAAATATCAAGCTTGAGTTTTTTGTTACGCCTGTTGACATCTTTTATCGCTTTTGCAATTTCGCCGGCTGCCCCTTTGCCCTGCACCGCAACCGGATAAAGAAATAATTTCGCAGGCGGCCAACGGTTATAAATACTGTCAGCTATGTCGTGAACCGCAGCTCCTGACTGGCTGGTTAATATGCCAATCCGCTGCGGATATTTCGGCAATGCCTTTTTATGCTCATCATCAAAAAGCCCCTGCTCTTTTAATCGCTTATACATCTGCTCAAAAGCCAGCTGCAAGGCACCAACTCCGGCAGGTTCGACTTTATCAACATAAAACTGGTATTTGCCATGCGGTGTATAAACCTCTATAGAGCCAGTAGTCAAAACCGCCATGCCGTTTTCCGGCTTAAATTTGAGTTTAGCGAATTTGCTTTTCCAAATAACACAAGGCAAGGAAGAATTTTTATCTTTCAACGAAAAATAATAATGACCACTCGCCGATTGCAACTTCCCGCTGGCTATCTCGCCTGTAACCGCCAAACGGCTCGGCATATTACCCTCAAGAACAC
>JAGLNB010000200.1 GCA_023139715.1 Planctomycetota bacterium
ATTTCTGATTGGTGTAAAATCATAGTTAGCCATTTGCCATTTAGGTTTAAGTCCTAATTTTGTCATAAATCCGCCAATAAGAACCTGAATTTGTAAAGGCCAATCTCCCATTAGCCGATAAAACTATTGAAGTGTTTTCGGAAGGGTTGATTTTATTGCCCTTAAAAGCGAATTGTCAAATTTTTGGCTTTAGTAAGTGGTTTTTAGGCCGATAAAAACAATGATGAAAAAAAGTAAAAAGCAGTTGGTTTTGAACAAGGGGCAAGAGAAGTTTATATTTCGCTATGATAGTGGTTGCGAAGATGAGCTTTTGGATACTCTTATTGAGCAGGCCAAGGACAGCCGGACAAACTTTGATTGGTTTGATGCGGCGGTTTTGAGCTTTAAACTTACTCAATCGCTTGTTAGTCAGGCAGATGAGCTTTTGCACGAGAATGTAAAAACATAAAATTGAATAGGCAGACAAATTATGGAAAATAGCACGATTGTTCAGGGATTCTTGAGTTATCTTAACTTTGAAAAACGATTCTCTGTTCATACAGCGAAATGTTATGGTGCTGACTTGACGCAGTTTGGCCAGTTTCTTTTGAGTTCTAATAACGAGAGCCAATCAAAAGATATAGCTTATAGTGTCGATGGTGATTCAGACGGGACTGCAACTGCAGCTCTTGCGACGCAAACCCAAACCACGTCAGCCACAGATGTAGATCAACTGCTTCTTCTTGTGGATGTTAATACTGTTCGCTCATATCTGGCTCATCTTAACGACAAGCAGTATTCTAAAACAACAATGGCCAGAAAACTTGCTACATTGCGTAGCTTTTACAAGTTTTTGGTTAAAAGAAATCAAATAAATACTAATCCTGTTCTTTCTATTAGAACTCCAAAGCAGGAGAAAAAACTGCCACGCTTCCTTGAATACGAGGAAATTAAAAGACTTCTTGATACGCCGCCGATTGACAATTGGCTCGGAGCCAGAGATAGAGCTATTATGGAAACGCTCTATAGTACAGGCATAAGAGTTAGTGAGCTGGTTGCTTTAAATATGGATGATGTTGATTTTCTCGGCGAAGTGGTGCATGTCAGGGGCAAAGGCAAAAAAGAGAGAATCTCACCAATCGGAACTTCAGCTCTGCAGGTGATTCAGCACTATATGGAATTCAAGAGCAAAAGAATTCAGAGCAATAGCAACTTTGATGCTAAGGTATTGTTCGTAAATAAACATGGCCGCCGCCTCAGTACCAGAAGTGTGCGTAGAAAAATGGATAAATACCTGAAAATGGCTGGATTAGATCCTGCAATCAGTCCGCATACCCTGCGTCATAGTTTTGCGACACATATGCTGAACAATGGTGCGGATTTACGAAGTGTCCAGGAACTTTTAGGCCATCAGTCATTATCAACAACACAGGTTTATACGCATCTTACCACGAAAAAAATCAAAGAAGTTTACGAGAACGCTCATCCAAGAGAAGCTCAGCAGGATGAAAGCCAGTGGTAAATTAAGAGATATGTCAAAAATTTCAAAAGCCGGTTATTATTAGCCGGCCTTTTTTATGTGTTCATAAATAATGAAATTCAGCAAATTACTCTATTGTTGATTGCCTATGTATTCGGGTACAAGCTGTTTTATTTTCCTGGCTATTTCGTTGTGATTATGGTTTTGAGTCATTGCAGTGGCTACCAGTTCATCTATGCCGCTGCGAAGCTTGTCCCTATCCATCGGAATATTTTTCCACACACTAATTTTAGGATGCCTTGTGGGCTGCATATCCTCGCCTTTTATAGAAAGTTCTTCGAATAGTTTTTCGCCAGGTCGCATACCTGTAAAAACTATTTCAATATCTTCACCTGGTTTAAAACCGCTAAGAGTAATGAGTTCTTTGGCCAAATCCACAATTTTCACGGATTCACCCATATCGAGTACAAAAATTTCTCCGCCTTTGCCCATTGTTGCTGCCTGCAAAACGAGTTGGCTTGCCTCGGGAATTGTCATAAAGTACCGCTTCATCTCGGGATGAGTAACAGTTACAGGGCCTCCGTTAGCTATTTGTTTCTTGAAAATTGGCACTACAGAACCATTTGAGCCAAGTACATTGCCAAATCGCACCGTCACAAAATGTGTATTGCTGGTTTTATTCAGGTCTTGAATATATGTTTCAGCAATACGTTTGGATGAACCCATTATGCTTGTTGGGTTAACAGCTTTATCAGTACTAATCATTACGAAATTTGTGATGTTGTATTTGTTTGCTGCATCGGCAATCGTTTTTGTGCCTACCACATTGTTTTTAATCGCTTCGCTGGGGTTGATTTCCATCAAAGGCACATGTTTGTGAGCAGCTGCATGGATTATGACTTGTGGTTTGTATTTTTCAAAAATCGATTCTATGCGTAATTTATCAGTAATATTGCAAATGATGCCTTTCATGGCAACATTTGGAAATTTTTTGCGAAGTTCCTGCTCTATATGGAATAGCGGATTTTCGGCATGTTCGACAAGCAAAAGCAGCTTGGGATTGAAATTACACAACTGACGACACATTTCTGAACCAATTGAGCCGCCGCCACCGGTAACGAGGATGGTTTTATCTCTGGCAAATTCCTCTATTAAATCAATATCAAGCTGAACAGATTCCCGGCCAAGTAAATCGTTAATGTCAATATCTCTGATTTGTGAAACGCTAAATTTGCCCGAAGCTATGTCAGTAATCGATGGTACGGTGCGGAACCTGATTTTGGTGCCTTCGCATACCTGCACAACACGTCTTAACTGATTATGATCTGCTGAAGGCATTGCAATAGCAATCTCTTCAATATTGCGGTCTTTGGCTATTTCCGGCAACTGTTCCACTTTGCCAAGTAATGGTATTCCATGAATACTGATGCCTTGCTTAACAGGGTCATCATCAATAAAGCCAATTACTTCATATTCGGCTACAGGCATACGATGAATTTCTCGCAATAGTGCCTCACCGGCGTTGCCAGCACCAATTATAAGAAAACGCTTCAATCGGCCAAGTTCAATTGTGCGAAATTCTTCGTAGTATAAACGTATTATCATTCGCAATCCCGCAAGCAGTAAAACAGTTGCGAACATATCAGCTACGAAGACACCTTGCTCAATTTCAGTTATGTCCGGCATCCTCTTACGAACAGATGTGGTATTCATAAATACGTACCATATTGCCACAATTATTAAGCTGCTGACAAGTGATGCTCGCAGTATGCCAACAAGATCGGAAATACCAACGTAACGCCACCAGCCGCGATATTGCCTGAAAATTCCAAATACTAATAATTTGATGATAACAAAAAATAACAACAAAAGGGGATATTGACGGACAAGCCAGTCAGAGTTGAATTGCATATTCTTAGCCAACAGAAATGAAAACATTAAGGAGGTGGCAAAGACAAGTATGTGGGCAAATATAATGAGAGGTTTACGAAATGCCAACAGGACAGTTGGTAGAATTGACCGTTTTTCGGTTTTATTTTTGCGCTCGTTAGCAACCCCTTCTTCTTTTACCATAATATCAGTACCTTTTTTTATAAGGATTTCCTA
>JAGLNB010000201.1 GCA_023139715.1 Planctomycetota bacterium
TATCTGTCAAACGATTGCAGTTTAGTTAGCACGTAAGATAAGCAGGAATTAACGCATTCTAATCTGGCACTGCTTGCGATTTTTCAGAAGAGATAGATTCTACAGTTTCTTCGTTTTCAAGGCCATCCAGACAACTATAAACGTCCTGCAAAGCGGTATTGTCAACTTTATTACGCAGAGCAGCATAAATTATGGTATTGGCGGAAAAATAAAAACTTATAACGAACGAAATTACTAAGCCCACAATTATTAGTACAAAAAGATGTATTAGAAAGAAGGCTAATGATTCAGACCAACTGAGTGATGATGTGCTATGTTGGCTGAATAAATTTACAAAGCTTGGCTCAGGCCATATTGCCGCAAGTTTATTTATTTCTTTGCTGCTGTTGTCAACCCATATGCCAAACTGTAAAAACTGACGTGTTACTATGAGTAATAAAAATGCAAGAAATCGAACGAATGTATAGCAAATTGCACCATATATAATGGCTATCGTACTATAAAAACCCATTCTCCAGGGCTTTGAGCATACATAGCTGAAGGAACGGCTTATTGCGTCAAAACAATCAGAACCATCATAAGCGATAGCCGGATACATCAAATTAAGTCCTGCAACAGTTCCTATCAGGACAGCTACTATTACCAATCCGGCTAGTATAGCCAAAGGCATTGAAACAGCCATTATAATTTCGCCAACTACAGGGATATTGGCTACCAATCCCAAAAGGAATATAAATAAACCGATGAACACAATTACGCCAATTGGTGCGATGGGAGTGGTAAAAAAACTTGCGAATTTCTTTCTGCTGAATCGCAGAGCTTCTGTTATTCCTGGTTTTTCGCCTTTTGCAAATTGCAGTGCAGAAATTCGGCATAAACTGCCGCCGGCAATAGCTATAACAGCCAGCTTAATTACAAAAAATATAATGCTGTAAATGAAGTGATATTTGAAAGCCCATTTTACAGCTGCGAAATATTCTGTGATATTGGCAACGATTCCCGGAGCATCAAGTGCAAACAACGAGTTTAGTGTGCCGTGAAATTTTGCTGAGCCAAAGTGCCAGAGCGTGGAAAATACGCCGGCAAATTCGCCTTTTTCTTTGTTTTCTTTAATATACGAATCAACCCGCGCCGGATTTTCTATGTATATCTGTAATTCTGTTAT
>JAGLNB010000202.1 GCA_023139715.1 Planctomycetota bacterium
GCATCAAAACCACTCATCGTTTTGTATTTAACCACAAAATCCTTGAGAACCTTATTTATCACGTGCCCCATATGAATGTCGCCATTTGCATATGGCGGGCCGTCGTGAAGTATGTATTGCGGCTTGCCTTGATTGGCTTGCCTGATTTGAGCGTAAATGTTATCTTTAGCCCATTTCTTTCGCAGCTGTGGCTCATTCTGCGTCAAATTTGCCTTCATTGAAAAGCCGGTTTTCGGCAGATTGAGCGTATTCCTGTAACCCTTGTCTTTTTTGCCTTCGGTCATTAAAAAAATCCTTCAAAATCCAAACTTGAGAAATTGACAGTTGAAGATTTACATTTAAAAGTTGATAATCACACAATACTAAATATTTAACTGCTGATAGTCAATAGTTTAAGGCATTTTATGGCAAAGAAACTCTACATAATCGATGGCCACGCACACATTTATGCTGCTTATTTTGCTCCGATGCGGCCATTAACAAGTCCATCGGGCGAGCCGACTAAGGCGACATCTATTTTTACAACAGCGATTCTCGGCCTTATTAATCGCCAAAAGCCGGATATGCTCGTCGTGACAATGGATAGTAAAAAGCCAACTTTCAGAAATGAACTTTATGCCGATTATAAAGCACATCGTCC
This sequence comes from Planctomycetota bacterium, assembly GCA_023139715.1. Classification (GTDB taxonomy): domain Bacteria; phylum Planctomycetota; class Phycisphaerae; order Sedimentisphaerales; family Anaerobacaceae; genus JAGLSG01. Next base: position 641 of record JAGLNB010000202.1, read on the forward strand.
GCCAATGCCCGATGATTTGCCCGCACAGATAAAACAAATTGAACAGATCTTAAATGCGATGAACATACCGGTTCTGCGTTTGGATGGCTTTGAAGCTGACGACATAATCGGAACATTAACAAAAAAAGCGGCAAACGATGGCTGCGATTGTTTAATCTGCTCGAAGGATAAAGACCTTCTGCAATTACTCAATGAGCATGTCAGCATTTTTGATGTTAAAACTGCTTCCATCACAACAGCTTCTGCGATGGAAGAAAAAATGCAAATCAAGCCAACGCAGATTATCGAGTATCTTATGCTGCAGGGCGATACCGCTGACAATATTCCCGGCGTAGCAGATGTTGGGCCAAAAACAGCTTTAAGCTGGCTGCAAAAATACGGCTCAATTGAAAATCTCTACAAACATATCGACGAAATAAAAGGAAAACGAGGCGAAAATCTTCGTAAATTCCAAGATTTTTTTGAGCTGACCAGAAAACTCGTTACCATCGATTGCAATGTCCCTGTTGAAATTGATTATGACAACTTTGCATTAAAAGAATTTGACAAAAAAAAATTAACGGAAATTTTTACCGAGCTTGGCTTCAATCGTTTATTAAAATCAGTTGCTCAAGACACAAACGGCGAAGCACGGGTTACGGGACACGGGATACGAGAGACGGCTCACGATTATCAGTTAATAGATACGCAGGAAAAATTCGACAAATTTTTAGCAGAATTAAAAAAGCAAAGACTGTTTGCTGTTGATACTGAAACCACATCAATCGATGCTATGCGAGCGGATCTGGTTGGTATGAGTTTTTCATGGCAGCCAAATAAGGCATATTATCTTGCAGTAAAAGCACCGCTCGGCCAACAATATCTTGATATAAATTTGCTTAGAAAAAAACTCGCTCCAATTCTTGCGGATGAAAATGTAAAGAAAATCGGCCAGAATATAAAATATGACATACTCGTTTTGAAAAATGCAGGCTTTACCGTAAACGGAATTTATTTTGATACGATGCTCGCTTCTTATTGTCTCGATGCCGAGCACGGCGGCCACTCAATGGACAAAATGGCAGCTGATTTTTTGAATTATGAGTGTATTCCGATTTCAGCTTTGATTGGCAAGGGCAAAAATCAGCTAACTATGGATATGGTTGATACGGCTACTGTTTGTGAATATGCAGCTGAAGATGCGGATATAACATTTCGGCTTTATCTTTATTTGAAAGAGAAATTGGCAGCTCAGCCGGCCTTGCAGAAATTATTTGAAGATTTGGAAATGCCGCTGGTTTCGGTGCTTGCCGAGATGGAATATAACGGCGTTTCAATTGACACAAAACTGTTAAGAAATATGTCTTGCGAACTGGCGCAAACTCAGGAGGATTTAGCTGAGCAGATTTACAAACAAGCCGGGCGAGTTTTCAATATCGATTCGCCAAAACAGCTTGGCGAAATCCTTTTTGATGCTCTTGGTATGCAATCGGTTCGTAGCGGCAAAACCGGCCGCAGTACCGATGCGGCAGTTCTGGAACAATTGTCCGGTCAACATCCGATTGTAGATTTGATTCTTGAATATCGTATTTTGAGTAAACTCAGGAATACTTATGTTGACAAACTCGGCTCGCTAATCAATTCACGCACAAACCGTCTGCACGCATCTTTTAATCAGGCCATAACTTCAACTGGGCGTTTGAGCTCGAGCAAGCCGAATCTGCAAAATATTCCAATCAGAACCGAGCTTGGCAAAAAAGTTCGCTCTGCTTTTGTTCCAGCTGAAAAGAGCAGCTGCATTTTAAGTGCAGATTATTCACAGATTGAACTGCGTCTATTGGCACATTTTTCAAAAGACAAAACACTAACCGAGGCGTTCATTGCCGATAGAGACATTCACGCTTTCGTTGCTTCACAAATTTACGGAGTTTCGCTCGATGAAGTTACAAACCAAATGCGTTCTCGCTGCAAAGCGGTCAATTTCGGAATTATTTACGGCCAGGGGGCGTTTGGCCTGTCGCGTTCGATTGGCATAAGTCGGGCTGAAGCGAAAAAATTTATCGAAGATTATTTCGAGCGTTATAGCTCAATTCAAAAATTTATGGACGATTGCATCGCCACAACAAAGGAATTCGGCTATGCAGAAACCATTTTGCATCGCCGCCGGCTGATTGAAAATCTTTCCAGCACAAATGCAAATAAACGTTCGCAGGCCGAGCGTCTTGCGGTAAATACTGTTATTCAGGGCTCCGCTGCTGATTTGATAAAAGTGGCTATGATAAATATTCAGCAAAAAATCGAAGCTGAAAATTTGCCGGTCAAACTCATATTGCAGGTTCACGATGAGCTTGTTTTTGAATTGCCAACAGCTGAAGTTGAAACGCACGCCAAATGGATAGAATATCAAATGACGTGCGCATTAGAACTCGACGTTCCGTTAAAAGTTGATATTAGCTATGGCCCGACCTGGCTGAAAAAATAGCAAGGGTTGACGCAGGGCTAATTAAGCAATAGAATCACCCCCGAAACCAGATACGAACAATAAAATACAAAATGCGAGCAACGAAATTATGGCAACAATAAATGAGAACTTCTTAAAACTACAAGCTGGTTATTTATTTCCTGAAGTCGGGCGAAGAAAAATGGCGTTTCA
>JAGLNB010000203.1 GCA_023139715.1 Planctomycetota bacterium
GTGATTACTTAAAGAAAAATGCAATTTGCGGCGACCTGATTGTTACTATGGGAGCCGGAACCATTTGGAAGGTGGCAGATGAATATATTCAGTGGCTTGGAAAAAATAGTTGAAAAAAATTATCCGCTGGCAAAGTATACATGGTACCAAACTGGAGGAACAGCTGATTACTTTATCCGGCCGAAAACCGTTGAGCAGTTAAAAGATGTTGTAACTCGCTGCAGCGAAAATGAGATTCCAGCGTATATAATTGGTGGCGGCTCAAATCTGCTCATCAATGACAAAGGGCTAAAGGCAGCTGTCATAAAACTTGCCGAAGGGCCCTTCAAAGAAACACAATTCGACGGCGAAGAAATTATCGCCTGGGCTGGAGCCGAACTTGGAAAGCTGACACTGGAGTGCGTACAAAAAGGACTCTCGGGACTGGAAGCTCTAACCGGAATTCCAGGCACAATCGGCGGAGCTGTAAAAATGAACGCCGGAGGAAATTTTGGAGATATTGGAGCAGCTGTCGAATCGGTAACGGTTATGGATAGTCAGGGTAACATCTTTGAAAAGTCAAAACCGGAACTCTGCTTTGATTACCGCCAGACAAATATCACAGCAAAGTTTATTCTAAACGCAAAGCTTAAATTAACAACCGCCAACCCCGAACAGATACTGCGAAATGTAAAAGAAATCTGGATTTATAAAAAAAACAATCAGCCGTTGAATACGAGAAATGCCGGCTGTGTTTTCAAAAATCCAAGAGGAGTTTCAGCTGGTGCTCTAATCGACAGAGCAGGTCTTAAAGGATTGAAAGTCGGAGGTGCTTTAATCAGTGAAAAGCATGCGAATTTTATAATCGCTGAGAAAACCTGCAAAAGTAAAGACATTCTGCGGCTAACCGAGACGATGAAACAGAAAGTTATGGAACAATTCGGCATTGAACTGGAACTGGAAATCCAAATCTGGTAGCCAGAATTTAAAGCTAGTGTATTATTTGAAATATCTTTTTACAGGTAATCAGCAAATCTTCAAGCCAGTCGAGCGGCATAATGCAGGCGGAATCCGATTTTGAGTTTTTCGGCTCAGGATGCACTTCCAAAAATAAGCCATTAGCTCCGGCTGCAATTGCCGACTTTGCAAGCAGTGGAGCCATCTGCGGCGAACCGGCTGTAGAATCGCCAAGACCACCCGGCTGCTGAGTGCTGTGCGTAGCGTCAAAAACGACGGGACAACCAAACTGCTTCATAGCTTCGATAGCCGTCATATCATTTACCAAACGATTGTAACCAAAAAACGTTCCCCTTTCGGTCAGCATTATTTTTTCATTGCCGCAACTGCGAATTTTATCAACGACATTGCCCATTTCCGCTGGCGAGAGAAACTGGCCTTTTTTGACATTCACCGCTTTGCCGGTTTTTGCACAGTTGCAAAGTAAATCTGTCTGTCTGCATAAAAAAGCAGGCACCTGAAGGCAATCGGCCACTTCACCAATAGCCGCTGCCTGACTCGGTTCGTGAACATCAGTTACAATAGGCAAACCGGTTTTTTGGCGAACTTCTGCAAGAATTTCCAAGCCCTCTTTTAAGCCAGGGCCGCGAAAACTCGATATGC
>JAGLNB010000204.1 GCA_023139715.1 Planctomycetota bacterium
GTGCAATCGGCTTTATCGCCGGGCCAGAAAGTCCTCCCGTTTTATTTGCAAGAATTGGCTTTCTGGTTTCAATATCAATTGCCATCGCCGTAAAAGTATTGAGCATACTAATGGCATCGGCTCCTGCTTCAATTGCCGCCTTGGCGATTTGGCTAATGTCCGTCACGGATGGCGATAATTTCACCATAAGTATTTTTTCACCGCTCGCTTTTTTCACCGCCGCTGTAATTTTTGCCACCTGCACTGGGTCGGTTCCAAAATGGATTCCACCTTCAGCCACGTTTGGACAGCTTATATTCAGTTCAAAACCGGCGAGCGATTTTTCGTTTGCCAGCCGTTTTGCAACAGCGACATATTCATCAATTTTTTTGCCGGCCAAATTAACAAAGACCGCACAGGAAAATTTTTCAAGCGTTGGCAGCTTTTCTTCTATGAATTTTTCCAAACCGATATTTGCCAGGCCGATGGCATTTAGCATACCCGAATCGGTTTCGACAATTCTTGGAACTGCATTTCCTTTTCGCGGATTTTGCGTAATGCTTTTTGTGATAAATCCGCCGAGCGAATCAAGATTTACAAAATCGCTTAATTCTTCTGCATAACCGCACGTTCCAGAAGCCGTAAACACCGGATTAGCCAGCTTAATCCCTGCAAAATCAACCGAAATATCAATTTCATTTTTCATAATTTTCTGTCATTGCGAGGCCGTTTTTAGGCCGTGGCAATCTCAACCTTTCGCACTTTTCACAATCTATCCTGAGCTTGTCGAAGGATTTCACACTTTTGTTTTGAATACTATTTCTCTTGCGTCAAAAACTGGCCCGTCTTTGCAGCACATTTTATAAATCGTTTCATTACCGCCGGCTATTTTACATTCCACCGCACACCCCTGACAAACACCAAATCCGCAGGCCATCATCCGTTCCATACTCACCTCGCAATCAATGCCTTTTCGTTCTGCGATTTTCGCCAGCACTTCCAACATCGCTTCCGGGCCGCAGCCGTAAATAATAGTTTCTTTCGCATCCAGCTTATTTTCATCCGCAGTAGCGGATTCATTCAGCCAGCTTGAAACGCAATCAGTAACAAATCCTTTATCGCCAGCCGAGCCATCATCGGTTGCGACAGTCGTTTTTACTCCGCCAGTGGTGAGCTTGTCGAACCGACAATTTTCAAAAGGCAGTTTTTCTCTCGTTGCCGCTCCGACAAAAACATTTATTTCCACGTTCGGCGAATCTGCTTTGATTTGTTTTGCGAGGTGCATAATCGGCCCTGCTCCCGAGCCGCCAGCCACAAGAACAGCTTTGCTTTTATCATTCGGCAGTGAAAAACCATTTCCCAGTGGCCCAAGCACACTTACGCAATCGCCCTTTTCGAGAGTCGTCATTCGCAAAGTAGCCGGCCCAACAGCACAATACAAAATCTCAACATTTGTTTTATCGCCTTTGATTTGAACGCCGGAAAAACTAAACGGTCTTCGCAAAAGAATTTTTCTATTCGCCGAATCTTTCAAATCATCCGGGATATTTTCCGCTTGCGGCAATTTGCAATTCGCCAAATCTAATTCGGCAAACTGGCCAGCCCTCGCTCTGGCAAATTGCTGGGCTCCGCTGCCGTCAAAAACAAGTTCCAGCTTATAAAACTGCTCACTGATTTTTCTACTCGCCGCAACCGCCGCCGAAAACATACCTTTATTTTTTGAATCAGCTTCTTTTTCCATTTTTCATTCCGTTACAAACTTATATGGCAAAGCACCGCAAGTGCCCAAAGCAGGTTTTCCTTAGCCACAATTTTCGTTTCATATTTTTCATTTATTGGAATCAGATGCACGTTTTGCTCATCGCTTCTTATCAATTTGCACGTAACGCCGATTTGCTCAGCTATTCTCGTTACACCAATTTGTCCCTGAGCGGCGGCCACCGATGGGCTAACCACCACAACATCGCCATCGTTAATTCTCGGAGCCATACTATCACCATCTATCTGCAATGCAAAACTATCTGGAAACAATTTTAGAATTTCCGCACACTCAACAAATTGAACAATGCCATCATTTTTGCCATCACTGTCATTGCCGCTGACAGCGATAAGATTTGCCGATGTTTTTTTAATTCCACCAAGCAGCTCTTTCATTTGCAAATCGATTTTCACTACGCCGCCAGCCGAAGATACGATTTCTTTTCCGAGATGTTTTTTGACCAGCTCATCGAGCTGCGTAACCGCTTCTTTCGATTGCGGCAAAAGCGTCTGACTCCAGCAATGCACAATTCCAGCTGCCGTTCTTCCGAGCACCGGAATCCGCTCGTTTTTATTTTGGCCGATTTTGGCTAACTGGATTTTTTCTTTTTCAAACGCCAGAATTTCCGGCTTTTCCTGAGGTTTTATTTGCAACTTTTGGCTCTGCTTTGGCTCTTTTAATTGGCCTTCAAGCCCTTTTTTCTCGCACAATAAATCTATAAAAGCCAGAACCGGCTCTTTAAGGTCGGGATTTTCACTTAACAGCTGGTCTAATTTACGCAAAAGCGAAATATCCGAGCCGAATTCTGCTTTTCCCTGCCGTTTTTCACCGGCTACCAGCCATTGCAGGTCGCTGCCTGTGATTTGACACATCTTCAGCAGAACATCGACTGGCGGCACCCTGTCGTTCTCGTAATAGCTGTATGTAGAGGCACTTATGCCGAGAACCAGAGCAAATTTACTTCTGCCTCTTTCGCCTGCATATTGCTTTCGCAGCTGGATTATTCGCTCGATTATTGCTTTTTCATTGTTTTTTTTCATCTTTTTTTTACTTTTGCGAATTTTCCTCTTGCAATAATTCGCAAAGGCGTTTATTTATTCCCCTGTAGATTAAATCACGGCTGATTTTAATCGCAAATATGAATTTCGTCAATAGGGAGGTGGCAGCAAAAATGTCAGAATCTAAATGTAATAGTATGGAAGATGCGATTCGTTCGAAAAAACTCGGAAAAGCCATAAAAAGCGAAAAAAAAGTAGATAAATGTATTGAGTATCTGCTTGAGTTGCACAATTGGCAAGGCGTTTTGCTTGGCCAGTTAAAAAACGAACTCTGAGTCGTATTGCGTATATCGTGGGGCGTATTGCGTAATGGGTTAGTTGAAATGGCGAGTTTGCAGCTGATGGGTATAGCCGGTTTGTCAAGTTGGTTAGCCCTGCCATCACTCCTGTCCTGAGCGGAGTCGAAGGAATGTTGGCAGAGGTTGATGACAAACGGCTGATTTGGGTATGTTCTGGAGGGGCATACAATTGGGATAGTGGGCAGCTGCAAAAAAAATAACAAGAAGCCGCCAGTGCAAACAATGATATTTATGATAGTAATATTTTATTGTCGAACATTTTTAATTATCCCGCAAAATACTTAATTAAAATGCCATTTAGGCCTTGACATTACAACATTATAGCCATACAATGATTTCGTTCACAAAATCATTGTATGGCTGATGATTATGTTATTTTTTATGTTTACAAACACTAAGATTATCCCGATATATGGTTTAATGCAAAAAATTTAATCCAAGAAAACGAGGGCAATTATGTCATTTAGGTTTGATCAAAAAAAGACCACTCAAGCGGTTGCTTTTTTTCTTCGCCAATCTGGACCCCTGAGAACTGACAACTATATGCGACTGATAAAGCTTCTCTATATTGCCGATAGGGAAAGCTTAAAAGAAACGGGTAGACCGATTACTGGCGACCGTGTTGTTGCAATGGAGCGTGGGCCAGTTCTTAGTTATTTACTGGACTTAATCAAAGACACAGCTTTTGACTCCATTGAATGGGGTAAATTCATCGAAAGAGACAATTACAACATCCGACTAATTAAAGAACCCGGTAACAGCGAACTTTGTCGTTATGAAATCAACAAGCTTCAAGAGATTTGGGATAGATATCGCAGCAATGATGAATGGGACTTGGTGCAAAAAACTCACGAGTTCCCGGAATGGGTGAAAAACAACCCTGGAACTTCTTCAAAATCAATTTCACTTTCCGACATACTTGAAGCCGTTGGAAGAAAAGGTGATATTGAAAAAATCGAGCGTGATGCAAACGAATCTGCGGTTTTTGCCAAATTTTTTCAGGGTTGATTGCTTATGTCTTTTTCTCTTGGCGATAGTTTCTCCCATAAACATTTACCAAGTTTGCATTCACACTTATGGATAGTCATTTCTGAACTAACCAATTCTTTAGAACAGGTCATTATAGTCAATTTTACCTCATGCCGAGATTCAGGGGATATAGACCAAAGCTGTTTGCTAAACAAAGGGGAACATCCTTTCCTTATGCATAAAACTTATGTTAATTATAGAGATGCTCAGATTCCCCAAATCTGTAACCTTAAAAAAGCTGAAGCTGCAGAATTAATAACAAGAAAAGAACCTATTAGCAAGGTGCTACTCGCAAAAATTCTTGAAGGGGCTAAAGCTAGCCCTTTTCTGAAATTTGAGTTTCGAAAAATACTAGAAGACCAAAATCTCATATAAGATTTTCCCAGCAGAAACTGATATCATTATCCAACAATTCCAACTGCTGTCAACTTCAAGATGGCGGAAGTTGAATATTTAGAATGAAGAATTGTGGAATCCCTTCCGCTGCGACAGGCCAGAAACTACCCCCAAAAATCCGTGTTACCTGTCCTGCCTGCCCTGAGTTTATCGAAGGGAGCAACGTCGAAGGAATCCGTGAAATCCGTGGTTAAATTTACGTCATAAAAAACTCTGTGTGTTCTGTGGCTAATTTTTCCACCTTTTTAATCAGCGTAATCTGCGATTAAACAACCCTGCCATAGTGATGGTGGGAAAAGAATTTAGAATTAGGAATTGAGAATTTAGAAAAACCATCCCGAATGGATTCCGCAATTCTACACTCTACATTCTTAATTCTACATTATTTATAGAAACACATTCCACCCTTCGACTCAGCTCAGGGCAGGCGAGATGCGAATGTATCCATCAGCTAAAATAAGATTCGCATTTACAACTTTTTGCATAAATGCTCTTTCAGCAGAACCAATAGCTGCTACAAGATTTGCCACATCAGCCGCTGACAAAATCGCCGCACAAGCTGGAACAAAACTGCCCTTGGCTAAATCAGTGCCCTGGACAACAGCTGCTGTGCCAACATATACATCGTCAGCCAGTGATGCCTCAAATATTTTCGAGCCAAACCCAATAAAGCAACCCTCCCCTAAGGTGGCCGGGCCGTGAATAATACATCCGTGAGACAAAGATGTCCGCCTGCCAACGGTAACGGCTGTGCCGGCAAGAGCATGAATAATTACGCCGTCCTGAATATTACACTCGGCTCCTATAGTAATGGAATTGACCTGGCCGGCAGAATCGGTTTCATCAGCTCGAATAACTGC
>JAGLNB010000205.1 GCA_023139715.1 Planctomycetota bacterium
CTAATCAAATATGAAAGGAAAACAAATGACTAAAAAAGAATGAGATTCAAGAACTGGGTACTTGAGCCTAATAAGTACCTGACTAAAGAACAGGCAAGCAGGTTATTAAAAACCGTAGAACACAGAGCTGAGCTTGCAAGAGTAAAAAACCAAAAGACTGCTGTCAGGGATTACTTCGTAATCCATCTTGGGCTGGCAACCGGCCTTAGAGTAATGGAGATTGCAGCGTTAAAGTGTGGCGACTTGTTTTTGAATGAGAGCTTATGTTCAGCGTTGGTAAGAAGAGGCAAAGGAGACAAAAGGAGACTGGTTTATTTTACAGGCCCATTCAGAAAACATTGTAAACAATACTTGAAATGGAAACAACAGATTGGTGAATCCATTGATTCTGAAGCACCATTAATTGTTTCAACCAGCACAGGAGTTTGTATGACAACAAGAGCATTACAGAAGCTTTTTAAAAGATGTGCAGAAAGGGCTCGCATTGATTCGCATTACTCAATTCATTGCCTGAGGCATACATATGCGTGTTTCCTTTTGAAGGCAAGTAACTGGAATCTTAGGCTTGTCCAAAAACAGTTAGGCCATTCAAAAATTACAACCACACAAGTTTACGCGGATGTGATGATGCCACAAATGGAAAAAGCGTTAAACAGAATGCATTGGTAAAAAGATAATTTTATTTTAAGGAAAGCGAGTAAATATTATGGATAGAAAGAAGTTTTTATTTTTCACATTAACAGCAATTTTTATAGCACCGCAAATTTTGGTTTCCGGAGGATGTGCATTCGGTGACAGAGTAGTAGCCCTTCGATACCATTCAGAGATTGACGTTAATCAGAAACAGGTAGATAGTCAGGAAATATATATCGCTTCATTTAAAGATGTCAGTTCTAATAATTTGAAAAAGATTTCTTTTAAAGATAGTAAAGGAACTCGTATCAGGACCGACGGCAAGGAAATTGGTGAAATTAGAAACGGCTACAATATCAAAACTGCCTGTGTTGTTTCTAAATCACCCGATTTGGGACCCTGGATTACACATGCCCTTTCACAGGAATTAAAACAGCGAGGCTTCAATGTAATTAACGTTACTTCTTTGCCGCCAGAGATATCACTGGGAATAAATGGTTCGATAGAAAAATGTTATTCAAAAATGTATTTCTTAAAGGCTCCGGATTGTACCATTCAGGCAACAATAAGCCTGCAAAAATCAGGTGTTACAGTATTTGCCAAAGAATATATCGGACAATCGAAAGTATCAATGGGCATAGGGGCAAAAGGATACGAAATAGCTTTCCAAGAGGCCATGAAAGACTTATTGGATAAATCAGTGCCGGATATTATGGAGGCTTGTCAGTGAAGAGGATTAAAGAGATAGAAAATTGCCTTGGCAATTATGTTTTATACATAGCCTGTTTGTCGGTTGTTTTACTTTCCGGCTGCGGTCATGTCACTAAATATGATGCTATTACCAGCGAAGATATTAAGGCCAAAAATCCCCTTGATGGCTCGTTTGTATATCCGTTACACACAGTTGTAATGGGAAATGGCAAAATTTGTTCAAAGTTTATCGAGCCGTTGAATATCCTTGAAAGAAGAATGAATAGCACTTCATATTCTCAAAAGGTTATCTCTTCTGCCGATTGTGGTATTCTGGCATGCTATGCTAATGACATGCAACTTGCCCAAAGTGCTTTGGATAGAGCTATTGTCATGTCTAAAAGTGCATCTGTTGATTCTGCTGATATACATTCAATAACATCACTAAGCGGAACAGAAAGTAATAAGGTTTTCAAGGGTGAGCCGCATGAAGAAGCAACGATGCGTATTTTTCGAGGTCTATTGTATCTTGCTGACAATGACCCTGAAAATGCCAAGAGTTGTTTTATTCAGACCGCACTTATTGATGCAACTGCTGAAGATAAGAAGAATCGTTCCAACTGGCTTTGTGCCGATGTGCTGGCAACTCTATCCTTTAAATTATATGACAATGAAGAACGAGCCAACGATTATCTAAGCATGATTTCAAAAAACTATGATTTAGAACAAAAAGATTTGGGGTGGGTCTCGTGTGATGCTATCAGGAAAATCAGAAAAGAAAATATGACTATTATTATTGTAGCGACCGGTCTTCCCCCAATTAAGTCAGGGCAAGGTATTCTCGAATACACAGATTCCAGCTCGATGGTTGGCTCTATTAGTATTACGCACAACAATACTTCTAAAACAGTATGGATGACAGATAATGTTTATGTCCAGGCTTGTACCCGTGGTCGCCGTCAGATGGATAATATCCTACAGGAAAAAGACTCCCACCAAAAAGGTGTTGAATCAGTTGGTAGCGTGGCAATTGCAGGTGCTGTTGCGGTAAGCGGGCCTGTTGGTTTAGCGGTACAATTAATCGCAGGTGCTGTTTTGGACAAGAATAAGTCCATAGACATCGATGCTGACAACCGATTTTTGAGTGCTGTTCCAGGAAGATTTTACTTATGGGTTACAAATTCTATAGAACCCGGGGAAAATATAACCATCCAACTTAATAATACTCAAGAGATGCTAATTGCCAAGGGTACTTTGAGTGTCCCTGAAAATGGAAATGGTCCCAATATAATATTAGCATGGTTCCCTTACTAATCTTAAAGATATTTCAATTAGAGGAGTATGTAATATGAAAGTGATTGGTATTAGTTTTGTAATTTTGGTGGTTTTGATAAGTGGATGTGTCCACATCAGCAATAAATCGGTAGGTAGCTCTGTTTATGTTGATCCGCCAAGCCAGCCTTTACCAGGCTGTGGTATCGATTCCAAGGAATTGCGTGGAGCAGCAGACAAGATGGCCAGATCGATATTTACAAGCCCTCAAATAATTAAATCAGGTACTACTCCAAGGATAGTTATTGACAGTAAATACTTCAGAAACGATAGCTCTCAAATTATCGACAAAGCTATGTTTACCGATTATTTGAGGGTGGAACTTCAACGTGCCGCTGAGGATAGATTTGAAATAGTGGGTCGTAATTATTTTCGTATGGTAGAAGAGGAAAGAGCCGCAGAAAAAGAAGGGAAAGTCACTGCCGGCATTTTCAATAATACATCGAAGATGCTTGGCTGGGATTACCGTATGGGTGGTGCGATAAGGTCTATATCAAAAGTTGTCCCAAGAACAGGCCAGAGGAGTTCGTATTACCTTATTACATTTGAGTTGATAGAACGCGGCAGCGGTAAGGTTGTTTGGTCTGATAGGTATGAGTTTAAGAAAATATCAAACACACAGTCCATATACAGATAAGGAGCGTTACTAATGATTATAAGAATGAATAAGTTGGTATTGGCGTTATTGGTGATATTTGCAATTGCTGGATGTCATCATGAAGGGGCTTCTATTGGCTATTACAATCCCAAGGTTGAGATGCCTTTTAATTCTGTAATTGTTCTGGATAAAGATGTAACAGATATGACAACATGGATACCGTTCACTAAGCAATCCAGAATTACCATTGACAAAAACACTTCCCACAAGACTAGTACCGGCATGTTAAAAGTTGTAACGGATATACGAAACCGAACCGATCACACTTTACGTCTTGATGTTCACACAAAGTTTTTTGATGGAAGGAAAACTCTGATTGATGAGTCTCCATGGGATGTTATAGTTTTACGCCGTCAGGAAACCAAAACCTATACTGTCTCGTCGCTGAACTCTGAAGCTGCGATGTACCGCGTAGAGATTATGGGAGCGGAATAGATAGCATAACATTTACCATAGTTCCGAAATCGACAACATTAGCTTTGCTTAATTTAGGCAGTTCATTACCTTATCAAAAAACAATAATAAACCTCAATGGCTTCTGTTCACAACGAGCAGGAGCCTTTTATGATTTCACATTTTCAGCAGCACACCTGTTGAAAATCAGGAAAGTCCCTTTTTATTCAGATTTGAAATTTTTTTACAGTTTGAAAAAATAAGCCATTAACGCATACAGAGTTTTGCCTGCCCTATTCTCTTTTCTATATCTGTAATCAAATCCTTTACTGTTTTAATCACTCCTTCCAAACACTCTTCTTGGATAATTGACTTCTGTTCCATACAACATCCAGGCAAGTGTGTCTTAAAAGAATTCAACTGTTTCGTTCGCGGTAGATATGGGCGATACAACCCGGACAAATTCTGTGAGGTCAGAGAGGATTTAGATAAACTGTAAAACCTATAGAATACGAAAGCCACCCAGACTGATTTTTCCGGGAGGTTTTTCTATGATCACATTAACATGTTTTTACATCAAAGAAGAACAAATTCGGCATTCCCTAACCTCCATTTATTTTTCTTTTTCTGTTTGTTTTAAGGCTGTTTCAATTTGTTTTTTTATAAAATCTTTCAGATCTCCCTCATGTTGTAAAGATTCTTGTGGCGTTGCTCCGGCCTTCAATTCTTTCCTCAACTGTTCTATACCTAATTTTTGCATTTCTCCATTATGTTTTAGCATGAGATCATTTATCTTATTATCATGCTCTCTTTCCAAATTGTGAATATTCTCGGTATTTTCTCTTTTCAGATCATTTATTATTCCATCATTTTGCCCAGTTTCCTCTCTTTTTGTAAAAGTTTCACTTATACACAATCCCAAACATATCATAGCCATCGCACCGGAAATAAACGGGACAATATGATACTTATTCCAGAAACTTCTTAGGCTGAGCGGCTTGCATGGAGAGCCATCTACGCTAACATCAGGAATAAATTTTGATTTATTATGACATTTTTTAATAAACCATAATATGTTAATATCAAAATATTTTTTTGCATTTAACTTATCACAGATCACATTTATATTATAATTACCGTTACCATCTCCCTTGGGGGGACAATTTTCACTCCTTCTTTTTCAGTAAATAATGCGACATCAGGTTTGTAATTCTTATTGTCAAAAGACAAAGCAAAGTTGTTCCCATCAATATCTTTTTTGATAACTTCATTTTTGCCGCAATAATCTATGTATATCTCATGCTTTGGCTTATCTTTTGAATGATTTGGCGAAAAGACTCCGAACTTTACAACAATTTTTTCTGCGTCCAATCCAAACCATGCATGATTTAAGACACGAATACAATTATATGCGTAATCACCTACTGCGAATGATTTCTCAAAACTTACATCATAAAAGACTTGTTCTTCAGCCAACTGTTTAGTAGCAACAGAAACAGTCCCCAAAATACCTGTAAGAACCCATAAAACTATTTTAATTTTACCATTGTTGAACATTGCTTAAAATTACCTCCATTAAAAAATATGACAATTTTCAACTGGCCAATTTTTTTAAAGGAGCGCAATTTTTAAACACAATGCTATCCCAGTAGTATTTTAGACCAAGCCTAACATTCGGATTGTGGAATCCAAATTGAGCTGGGCGTTCAGGATATGTTTCTGTGAACTCAGACCTCCCCTTTAAAGATTTCGAATGAGGTGACTCTAAGCGATAGGCAGAACCGGCCATACACAAATGGTGCAACATTTCATTATATTCAGATTTAAAATAAATATCCAGGCTATCATAAGAATCAATTTTTCGCCATTTACTAAGTAAGTCTCCACTAGGTTTTTCTGCAAGGACAATCTTGCCAGAAGTATTACTTGCGAGTCTATCAAAGGATTCGAAAAATTCATTCTCATCATAAAACTCGCCTTTAGGATTACCTAAAAACATATAAAGAAATTCTTGTTGGCTCATGGCCACATCAAATATTTTTTTTACAATTTTTCTACTTTGCCAAGGGAAATGGTTAAAGGAAAAGATGGGGATATCCACCTCATACATACGATCAATTGTCTTCTGGAAGTCTTTCTTTTTATCGCCCGTTAATTCAATGCTCGCGATAATTTCTTCCAAAAGCCTATTATTTTCTTGATTTGCCATATCTGCCATGTTTCCTTGTTATCATAATATCACTATACTGGAAATGCAAACCAACATACCCATTGAACCATTCAGAGAGGATAAAACATTTAATTGAGATACTTTTGTTGTCAGCACCATAAAGAATCTTAGTAATTCACTATTAAAAAATGTTTCTATAATGTTAATTTATATTTGTATTTAGTGAAAGTGTAAAAAATAATCAAACGGATGTTTTTTTGGTGAAATATCTATTTATGGGCTAAAAACAACCATTTTAATTATAAAAAAAATTGTTTTATAATCGGTAATATTACTTGAAAAGACAAAACCTACGTATCGATAGCTATGATAGTCTTTTACAATCGACACACTTTTTCTTATTTATGAACATCTCTTATTAAACTGTATTTTCCTGACATACGGGATAGGTGCAGATTTATCTTTCATTATTGTGTGTATTTTCTTTTATGGGTTGAGCAACTTTTGTTGTACGCTTAATCTTAATATCTAACTGTGCAATTAAATCCTTCACCGTTTTAATCACTCCTTCTAAACTCTCTTCTTGAATAATTGACTTTTGTTCCATACCACATCCAAGCGAGTGTGCCTTAAAAGAATTCAACTGTTTAGTACCTTGCAGAGTAAATCAGTTCAATCGTTTAAATAGTATTTTTCTTCGCAATTCTATAATTTCAAACAAATTCGGCTTTAAGCCCAAAATCGCATCAGCACACTTGTGCTTTTGAACCACTGACTACGCTCATATATTTATCAAAAATATATGTTAAAAACGACACTCCAGAAACTGCGATAAAAAACATTGGAACAGGTTAGGAAATAAGCTGTCCCGAAGAAACAGACCCGTCCTCGCTGGGTTTGGCAATAATCATCTTTCTAGTTGGAACTGTTTTACAAATCATGGTTTTCCGACGTGAGAATACCCTAAATACATATTTCCTCGACGGAATACGTTTTTCACAAACTGAAATACCACTCGGAAAATATCATTGCAGGTTCAAAATCTTCATCTCCCGAAATTATTATTGCCATATCATAAAGATTCTCGCAATCACCAGAAACTAAGTCGTTTTTTTAAAAACAATTGTTTTTTATCGATTATTTACTATAATATTACACTGGTCTTGTTAAGTAATTTTAGGGGAAAATTATGTCTGACCCAAATGATGCTATTCAAAACAA
Organism: Planctomycetota bacterium; assembly: GCA_023139715.1. Lineage (GTDB taxonomy): Bacteria > Planctomycetota > Phycisphaerae > Sedimentisphaerales > Anaerobacaceae > JAGLSG01. Next base: position 7,098 of record JAGLNB010000205.1, read on the forward strand.
AGTACTTAAGTTTGATAACTACGATATATTTGGATTCATTATCCCGGGGGTGGTTTTAGCAATTGGATTTTTTCTTCACACTAAAATGTTTGAAACAAATGAGTTTAATGTAAAATTAGTAAACTTTTTTTCCTCCATTAAGCCTGCCTCTACCAACATGTATAATTTTACAAGTTTGTCCTTAGTAGGTCTTTGCTGTTTATATATTTTGGGACATATTGCTGCTTTATGGAGTTCTGCGTTGATAGATAAATTATTAGTGGCACGCACCAAAGGTTATCCTTTTCGACGCCTTTTTAATGAAACCATTCCTGCCCTTTGGTATCCCCGTAGGATGGCTCAATTTTACAAGTCAATTATATTTTTATTCGCACTTCCCATGAGTTACATATCTATAAAAGGTGTGCATGACTTAAGAATATTATTTCTTTTTGCTCCATGCATATTATTGTTAGTGTCCAAAATTATAATGAGTGCTTTATATCTAAGGCAAATTGACAACCCTTATAAATTCAGAACTACAGATGATTGGCATAGAAAAATAGCAGATTTCCTGTGGAAATATTTTTTTAAAAAATCTTTACATATTTTGGCAAATTATTGTTTCGATCTCTTCTCAAAAGGTGCCCTATCCGCATTTAAAATGTATAAGCCGTATACTAAAGATTTTCAAAACATGTTTATTAAAAAATTTAAGCAGACCTTCAAAATAAATCCATGTGAAATTGATACTGAAATTTACTGGCTTACTCGCTCATACCTTTGCCAGAATAGTCCAAAAGACAATGAATTGATTGAACGCTGGTTGACTTTGTATAGTTTCGCTAGAAATTTAGCAGGTGTGTTCATGCTTTTATTTTTTTACAATATCGTGTTGAATGAAAAAGATAACCCTAATTTTATATATTGGAATCTTTCTACTATGACTGGTTTTATGATTTTTTTAATGAGATATTATCATCTATATTACGATTATTATTCAAAATATCTTTTTAGAGCATTTGTCACACTCTAATCATTGGAATTAATCCCAATGAAAATAATATTCTGGCTCTTTACCATCGTTGTTTATCCAATGTTCGATCTCGTCTATTTCTTTATCAATCATTTGGAGTGCACCCCTTAGCCCAAAGATTGTCCCGAAAGCGATTCCGCAAATTTCTGGAATAAAGTATGGAATATCAAAACAGTAATATCCAGTTACTCCTCCAGCAACAGCACCCAAGAAGGTACTAGCTCCCGATATAATCGGAGAATACTTTTCCAGTCTTTCTTTCTTTTTATTAAGCTCATAAACTTTATTTTCTAAATCTACCACCTTACAAAAAGTGCCTTCACCTTTTTATGTTTTTATATACTCAAGCCTGACTTTAAATCTTTCAGTGATTTATGCCCAGCAATCTCTACAAGACACCTGTTTCAATAATTAAATCGCCGTTCGTAGTTTTTGTGATTCATCCATTCCAGGATAATTGAAAGAGCACATATTTGCCCATTGGTATCTTAATGAACTTCTTGATCCTCCTTAAATAATTGACAGTACTCTTACCTGAAAACCACAATGTTTATATACCTATCAATTGATATGTATATATGAAACAGCAATTAGCAAGCAATACAGAAAATCATGAAGTCAGGATGTTCAGGTCGCCGACTTTAGAAACCGTAAAAATGGTCGAAACAACCATCGATAAATATAGCGGGGAATTCAAAAAAACCCAACTCTGGCAAAAACTCCCCAGAAAAGTTATGTGGCCTACCTATCTTGTAATTTTGGAATATTTAGAAGAAATAAATCGAATCGTTATTTCAGACAACGGCATCATTACATATATCTGGAATCCCGAGTTGGCAAAAAAGTATCTTGCGAAAGAACATCTCTATTATGGAAAAATCAAAGGAAATCGTAAAGGTTAAAGTCGTTTTTGAAAATGAAAAGTTGAAAGAAGCCTACGAGAAGCTGCCAGAAACAGACCCTCTCAGAAAAAAGATAGACGCTGTAATCAAAAAGATTACAGAAAAACCCGCTTTTGGCCAGCCAATCGCTAAACGACTCATCCCGAAAGAATACAAGAAAAAAGGGGTTGATAATGCTTTCTGGGTTGAGTTAAGCAAAGGAAAAGGCTGGCGGCTGATTTATTCCTTGAAGTCATTTTCGGAGATTGAAATCGTCGCGATTATTTTAGAATGGTTTACGCGTCATAAAGACTACGGAAGAAGATTTAAATACGAATAGAAAATTATACTTCATCCCCGACTTGACCTTCGCAATTTTACCCAAACACTTCCTCTAAAAATAATTTCAAATCTAATTAAGAAAGGAAAATCATGAAATTATTAACACAGAAAATCAGGAAGAAACTACCGCCGTTATATTCACAAGAGGACAAAGGCGGTAAAGCTATCGTGCATGTGAAATTCTTCACACCAGATTCAAACTGGACTTGGTGGGCAACTGAATTCGATGGTAAAGATACCTTCTTTGGCCTTGTCGATGGCTTTGAAAAAGAACTCGGCTATTTTAGTTTGAAAGAACTGGAATCTGTAAGAGGCTCCATGGGGCTGCCGATTGAGCGTGATCTTTACTGGACACCAAAAACACTCGAAGAAATAGCACCAGAGATGTTTAAGAATTAACTGAACACATTTCAACATTCAATTCAGAAAGGAAATCCCATGAAATATCACAATGGTACCAGTGCGCGCAGTCCGCCATAAACAGGCAAACAAATCGCACACAAAATTAACTAAAACAATAAACAGAAAGGAAAATTACAATGAAAATTCTCTACATAAATAACGACGGTGCTGGTTTTGCAGACTATGTGCAAATCGCAGAAAACACAACAGTAGAACAGTTTTTTACAATCAAGATGAATAACTGTGATTCCGTTGACTATCTTATCAGGGTCAATCGTCAACCTGTAACACGTGATTATGTTCTGCGAGATGGCGACAGGGTTACAATCACACCGCGAAAAATTG
>JAGLNB010000206.1 GCA_023139715.1 Planctomycetota bacterium
AGCTCGGCCAGCCAAAGCAGCTGCCCCTGCCATTCCAACGCTTCCGGCAATAACAGCAATTTTGCCAAAATCACCTTTGTGAGATTCGACAGCTCTCGGCTTTAATTTTGGAATTTTTTTTATCTGTTCCATCTTTATAAACCCGCTGCTTTTGGCTCAAGAGTTAAATCCGCAAATAAACCGGCTTTGAATTTGTGATAGGCCAGTGAAGCTATCATAACAGCATTATCCGTGCAATATTGTTTTGGTGCAACAAGCAATTTTCCATCCGGCAAAACCGAATCACACATTTGCTGCATTCGCAAACGAAGGTATCCGTTTGCTGCTACGCCGCCACCAAGCAGAACCGTTTTTGCGCCGACTTTATCTATAGCTCGCTTTGTTTTTTTAACAAGCACATCAACCACCGCTTCCTGAAACGACGCAGCAATATCAGCTATTTCATTTTGACTCATCTGGCTGACTTTGTTTTCGCCCTTCATATCCTGGCCGCAGCAATGATAAAGAACAGCTGTCTTTAGTCCGCTGAACGAAAAATCCAGTGAATCAGCTCCAAGCATTGAACGTGGAAGTTTGAGCGATTTGGGATTTCCAGTTTTGGCTATTTTTTCTATGACAGGTCCGCCGGGATATGACAATTTTAGAATTGAAGCAACTTTATCAAAGGCCTCACCGGCAGCATCATCAATTGTCGAACCAAGCAGCTCCAATTCAAGCGGCGAACGGCAATTGTAAAGACAAGTATGGCCGCCGGAAACTATTAAAGCAACAGCAGGCAGAGAAAGTTTAGCCTCTCCCAGCATCGCCGACTGCAAATGAGCATGCAAATGATTAACAGCTATCAGCGACTTATCCCACGCAAAACAAAGTGTTTTAGCAGCAGTAACACCAACAATAAGAGCTACCGTCAAACCCGGCTGATTCGCAACGGCTATAGCATCAATATCAGTTGGGCTTAAACCAGCTTGCTCAATTGCTGCATTTATTACCGGATAAATGTTTTCAAGATGCGCACGAGAAGCAATTTCAGGAACAACTCCGCCATATTTCGCATGTAAATCAATTTGCGAAGCTACAACTGACGAGCAGACCACTCGGCCATCAGCAACAACAGCTGCAGCGGTCTCATCACAACTCGTCTCAATTCCAAGAATATTTACAGATTTATTCACTGTCTGCATAAAGCCAACTTCAATTAAATAACATCCGAATCATTATTCATTTATCGCAGTACAAACCAGCAGATAAGTTCGAATGGCCGGCTTTTGTTGCGGCTGGCCAAAAAATATTCCAGCCAAAGTTATTCTGTGATTAATATATTTTTCCGGCCCAACAAAAACAAAATCCCCGGGAGTCATTTCCAATCCGAAACCAGCAGAAGAAAAAACATACTCCCCTGCTTCCTCCTGTGCAGCGAGTTGCGGAATCGGCTTTTGTCTCGGCGGCAAAAACACCGGCTCTGCCTCTACTTTACACACCCCTCTTGAGCCCGATTTTTTTTTCGCTTTTATTCGCCAGGCAAGTTTGCCCGAACCAGTACTTACACCTTCCATTACGCCACTCTGCGGAACATAAAAAATTTCCTGCTCATCACGCAGCAAAGTAATCGAAACATCGTTGGCATTGCCATCCAACAATAACAGTGAAATCTTCTCTATTTTTTTACAGCCAGCCGTTCGCAGCAAATCAGCAACCGGATTCCACATTTGGGCATCGCCAAAACCAGCTAAAAAGGAATTTGCATTGAAAGCACTTTTATCATTAAATCGCAGCGGTTTTGTGTAGAGTATAGGCCAAACAGCATTTAGTTTGCCGGTGCTTTCGACTGGTGTTTCAAAAATATAGATATTGAAATTAATCGTTTTTAACCGCTGACTTTCAGGGTCTCCGGCAACATTAGACGGAGCTAAATCCGCAAGCTTGACCTGCTCCCAAACCGGTTCGTTTGCCCCATTAGAATCACAGCCAATAAACAGCAAACAAGGCAAAACAAACACCATAAACTTAAAAACAAACAATCGAATCATAAAAACAAATTAGCACATAAAACGACAACTGTCAAACAACTCAAATTCGCAAACTCAAATGCCGTAAAATGCAATCCGGCTCTGATAAATGACAACTTGACAAAACGCTCCAAATAAGGGATAATAAGGTGTTATGGCTTATAACTCAAATGCAGAAAGGGGAAACAATGCGTTTGGTTGTAAAACAAAGCGGTCGTACGATTAAAGAGCTTGGATTCGATAAAGGACCTATCTATATAGGCCGGCATTTGAACAGTCAGGTTCTTTTGCCAGATAGAGCCGTCTCAAGACAACACGCCGTAATCTTTAATACACACGATAAAAAATGGGTAGTCGAAGACCTCGATTCGTCAAATAAGACATATCTAAATGACGAAGAAATTCATAAATCTGAAATTAAAACCGG
>JAGLNB010000207.1 GCA_023139715.1 Planctomycetota bacterium
AACGCAGATTTTTAAAAGGGATTTTACGTGTTTTTTCAGGTTAGCCCTGCCAACACTTTGGCAGGGTCAATGTTTTATTTAACCACGGATTTCACAGATTAACACGGATTTTTGGGGGTGATTTGTTGCTCGTTGTTGGTTGATGGTTGCTAACACCTTGTTTTTAGCTAGATATTTGCTGGTAAAATTATAAATTAATTCGAAAAGCAAAAGTAAAAAAGAATTATTTGGCAGGTTAAGTAACAGCCATTACACCTGATGGGTCATTTTCGTGCTGCACACACCCCACACTTTATACGTGTGCCAAAGCGGTCTTTGGTCAGAATAAGACTCACCAATTTGCGATCATAATCCCAGCAGGTCAGACAATACGGCCTATCCTCTTCCACGTCGTCCTTGAAAAAGTATCTATTGCCCTTTCGAATGAGTTTGCTTCCAATATCTTGTGTCTCTTTCATCGCCTTTACTTCCTGCTTGAGTTGGATGTTTTCTTCCCTGATCTCAAGTATTTCCTCTCGCAAGGTGACAATCCTCTCGTAAAGATATTGATCGTTATATTTTTTGATCAAGTCTGCGACTTCTTTGGCATGTTCAATGATGTTCATTATTCTATCCTAAAAGTGGTTCACAAACATAACGATAAAACACTATTTGCACTGATTTTATGATTCATTATTATTTTACTTTATCGTATCCAAACCAGTCCGGTTTATCACCAAATTTTTTGATTAAAGCATTCATTTTTGCTTTATCATCAGATTTCCAAATTATCTTATCATAAAACATGGACTTTGAATAAGGATATGATTTCTCATCGTAACATGAAATAGTCAATACCATATCTGCGGGAATATCGATATCTTTTTTACCTCCGAGAACATCTCCTTGAAATATTCCTTCTTCCCATCCTCTGGGTGTTAAGTGATAGTCTTGACGTTCTTTGCTAAATGACATAATAACTCCTGTTTTTCGAAATTGCTAATAATACACTAAAGGCTCGTTTGCTTTTATTTTATGCTGAGATTATCCTTGCAATTCTCGCCAAAGGCAAGGGTATATTTTCAGCAAGGCCAGAATGAATTCCTTCCTTCACAGGAATAACAAAAATTGAGATTGCCGCGGCAGCAAAGCTGCCTCGCAATGACAAAAAAACAAAAACCTGCCCTGCCCACAGGTGGCAGGGCTAAACAAACCCTGCAAACCCTGCCATAGTGATGGCAGGGCTAACCGATTAAACAAAAATAAAAAATCCGTGTTACCTGTCCTGCCTGCCCTGAGTTTATCGAAGGGAGCAACGTCGAAGGAATCCGTGGTTAAATAAGTTTGGGAAGAAGTCGGTTTTTAATAGACCTCTCGGCTGCGCTTGAGGTGACAAATCGAGATTGCCGCGGCAGCAGAGCTGCCTCGCAATGACAAAAAAACGAAAATATGCAATTCATGGTTAAAATGGCAATTAAAAGCCGTGAAAATCAAAAAAATAACCCAAAACATAGCAAAAGATGACAAAAAACACTAAAAAATGATAAAAAACCTCAAAAAAATGAATAAAATAATATTTAGTTGTTGCACATTCCCTTTTCTACTTCCTATAATAACAATATTGAAATATGGGGTTGCTATTTGGTCTCTCAGTATCGCTCCCAATTAAAA
>JAGLNB010000208.1 GCA_023139715.1 Planctomycetota bacterium
ACTTTTTCCTGCCGGATTTCCGGCAGAGTGGAGATTTTCTTTAGCACCTGTCCTATTGGCGTATTATGGATATTTTCGAGTATTTGCTCCATCACCATATCTTCGCCTTGCGTCAAACTTCTATTGTCCTGCTGCTCGAAGTCCTGATTCAAATCGCTGGAGCTGTCATTGTAACGGTCGTTTTGCATATCAGCTTTATCCCACCAACATTCCTGCTCTAAGCCTGGCATCCTCGCCTCTGACTTAAGCCCTATAACACTATATGTTGTGTGCCCTCTAAATCCTTTAGTGAGGCCCGGTATTGCTTTACAGTGCTGTTATCGTCAGTAGCCGAGCCAAAACTTTAGAAAACTTTGGTTTTTATTCAACTGCTTATTGCGTATGATGTTACGTCAGTTTATGTCGAAAAATAGCTTATTAGCATTAAAAAAAGCGATTATTAATTTTGTTACGTCCGGATAAAAATATTGGGCAGCAATGTCGATATGGGAAACATAGGCAATATACTATATGTAGTAATTGTGGAAATTGGTTGCTCCCTCCTTCGCAAGCTACGGAGGGCAAGCGTTGTTGGTTGATAGTGAAGCGTGAAGCGTATTTCGTATGTCGTGATGTGTATTGCGTAACCGGTTAGCCCTGCCATCACTATGGCAGGGTTACTTCTTTTTCGCCATCACTCCTGTCCTGAGCGTAGCCGAATGGATGTGGCTGGGGAGCATTGTGTTATCGCCACATTTCGTATTTAAGTGTTTTAGGAGCTACAGTGAAAATTCTACACATTTTGTCATTTGTTACTAATGTCAAATTGTGCGTAATGGCTTGCGCAACTATCCATAAATCATTTTCGTCAATTCCTATTTCAGTTGCGGTTACAGGGTCTATAAGTTGCTCTGGTCGCTTATTTTTCTCCTTTCGAATATATTTTTCAAAAAGGGATGCCCTCAACTCTCCGTAAACATCTGAAACATGCCTGTCGATTGGCAATATTATAGGTTCAGACCGATGATGTATAAATTTACTATACGATTTCAAATCGAATGACTTGTTTGCTTTGGCACCATACATAACTTCGCCCCAGACAACGGAAGAAAGAAATATTTTCGAAGTTTTATCTATTTGGGCTATTTTATCTGCCACAAAAGACTCAGCCATAAACCCTTTTGACCATATGTTGGTATCGAAAAGATATGTTTTCATTTATTCACCATCAAAATCCTCGCTAGCTTTTCTGAAGGCTTCTATTACCTCAGGAGTTCTATTTTCTTCAACCCATTTAACTGCATTTTCAACCGTCGAATTTTTAAATTCTTCTGATATAAATATGTGTAGAGGAATATAGGAATCAAAACCTTCGGGATAGTATCTGTCAAACTTAAAATCTATACCTTTTCGCTGAATGCCTTCAAAAAAGTCAAGCAGCCGTTTTTCAAGGCGAGGAGGTAAATCATAAAGTCGTAAAATTTCAGCATCTATCTTGAACAGACATTGTTTCTTGTTCTGTTCGAATTTTTCTTCCTCTTTTAACGCAAATTCGGCACGATTAAATTCGAAATACTTTTTGGCCAATGATTCAAGTCTGGATAAATCCTGACCCTTAAATGGAACTGGCATGTTTCGTAGTATGCCTTCTATGTTATGCTGTGCCATACAATTGCAATGCATGTACGCATTTGTAAATGGTGAATTGATTAGAGCCCATATTGCCATCAAAGAAATATCTTTTTGTTGAGGCCTTATTACAAGAAAGCTTCTTGTTAGTGGAAGTCCTTTTAAATCCAAAAAGCCTTTGATTCTCCAAGCTCCGCCACCTGATCGTTCATAGTTAGCAATGATTTGGGGACTATTTCTCGGAAGCCCATATCTTGGCTGCTTGATATCATTTTTATCCAAACTTAACCAATAATATTCCGGCAGTGCATCAATTTTTATATTTGCTCTTTGCCCGCACTTTCCAAATCCTTTCCTTGCATTTGGAAATCGGGCCTTTTGAACAGATTTTTTAAAATCTTTATGCTCTATTCCCCTTCCTATTTCACAATAGTCTTCAAACTCAGGAAGATGTTTACAATAATCCCAGATTTCTGCCAATTCGGGAATTCTAAAACTGTAGTTTTTGGCTTCATAAAATACATCATAGTCGACTAATTGTTCGTGGGCCTGATATGTATTTTTAAAATTTTCAAGGCTGCTTTTAGGTATCCTTGAATAGATTGTTTGGTGTTTTCCTTGGCTTTTGCGGCCTAATAGAACTGTCGATGGATGGCCAGCTTTAGCAAAAACATTATCAGGCAGGTTGCAAATGGTTCTTAATTCACAGTTATCTAAAATATATTTCCTTAAGCCCGCAAGGTTTTTTCTGTGTAGAAATCCTTGAGGCAAAATAATTCCGAAAACAGAATTGAGCGGCATATAGTGTAAAGTTTTTTCAAGAACTTCTGCTGCTTTATTGCCGGTTTTAATTGCATCGCCGTATGTTTGTTTTTCTTCATGCGAAAAATTTTCAAAAGGTGGATTGCAAAACAATATTGTGGCCTTCTGCGCTGCTGTTTTCAGAATATTGTTTTCATAAATATCCGAATGTTTAATATTCCAACCATTGGAGTTTGGAATATCCGCCAAAGTTAGAGCCAATCGAGCAATTTCTTCCGCAAAACTATCTTTATCAATTCCAATTAAATGTTCTTTAAGGTATTTATGCCTACTTTCTTCTTTGCCTTTATAAACAAGAGGAGAACTCAATAATTTTGCTCCAGCCGTTAAAAATGGAGCATGCCCGCAAGCTGGTTCAAGAATAATTCTTTTCTCCTGAGGTATGGCCTCAATCCAATCAATAAGCTCCCAGACCATATAATTAACCAACCATGATGGTGTAGCGTGAGTACCAAACAATTTTCTTGTTTCTTTACTTACCAGAGCATTCTCATAAACATAAGCAAGCGACTCGGTAGTAAGGTGCGCGAAGCTCGACACCGGCTCTACAATTTCTGCAGCAACTTTTCCAAACGCTTTTTTCTGTGTGCTATTAGAAATATCGAGTGTTTCGGATGCACTATAATGCCTTTGAACCCTATCAATCAAACTATCTACGTTTGAAATTTTTAAATTTTTAAATCGTTCTACGTGTTTATCTTTCAATATTTTGGCGCCAATAAGCCAAAAAGCAGCTTGGAAGAGCCACTTGCCAAATTCTTCATTTTCCTCGATAGCTCTGCAATTTATTTTCAGGGACTTGATAATTCTTTCTGTAAGTGTAGATAGATACTTTCCCTCTTTTTCTTCAACAATTGACATTAAGCCAAGGTCAACAAATGAAAGCTGATATTCTTTTTTTACACGCCCAAATGTCTTAGCCCGATTGATACTTTCAGGTGAAAAATCTTTCTGGTATTTTTTAAAAAAATCTTCCAGTTTTCGGGTGTTAACTTTTTCGTAAAATGTTACCTCGGTACCAGAATTTTTCCAGAACTCTAAGCCACTATCATCATAAACCAATAACACTGGACAGCCAAGCAATTGATAAGGCAACAATTCTGCTTCAAGTTTTTTTCTATTTAATTTGGCTTTGTCAATTGCAGCAACACAAGCCGTAGAAGAATTATATGTCGACTGATAAAAACCGACTATATCAACCGTCCTATTATCTTCGCCGTCAAAATACTGATAGCTTTCTTGAAGAAGATTGTTTTTATATCCACAATTTTTGAAGCCAGCCAGTATTTGTTGTTTTACTTGTAGCATTTCTAATTTAGGCCCCTTGAATCATCCGTTTTCATTTTCCCAGTGAGGTTATCGGCTAAAAGAACCAAATTTGCAAAGTAAATGCTTCTCGTACAACTTTAAATTCTATCTTTTGTGTCGTAACAGGTCTTCATGAGTAGCATTATCGCCCCAATTTGTACTATTGTCAAATTTGAATAAAATCTGGCTTCGTGGGGAAAGGAATGAAAAAACGGATTTTACCACTAAACTCCAAAAATTAAAACAGCTTTTTTTAACGACAATTCGAAAACGCAATACGTGAAATTCGTGGTTAAATTCCTGCCTTTTTAATCAGTGAAATCTGTGTAATCAGCGATTAAACAAAAACAAAAAATCCGTGGTTAATTTTATGTTCTAAAAATCTCTGTGTTCTCTGCGGCCTCTGTGGCTAATCTTTCCGCCTTTTTAATCTGTGTAATCAGCGTAATCTGCGATTAAACAAAATAGATTCCGAAACGGCATCGGGCAAATAACAGCAATTTGTCCTGCCTCCGCAGGAATGACAAAATCGAGATTGCTTCGCTGTGCTCGCAATGACCAAAAAACCATATTAAAAATCCGTGTTAATCCGAGAAATCCGTGGTTAAAAACAGGCCGTGAAATGCAAAAAAGAACCCTGCCAAAGTGTTGGCAGGGCTAACCAAAAAAACATGTAAAATACCCTACTAAAAATCCGTGTTAATCCGTGGTTAATTTTGTACCCTAAAAACCTCTGTGTTCTCTGCGGCCTCTGTGGCTAATTTTTCCGCTTTTTTAATCAGTGAAATCAGCGGAATCTGCGATTAAAAACAGGCCGTGAAATCACACAAAAACAACGAACTATAAACAATTAACTACCCCCGCTTTTGATTGATTCAAAAAAAAGAGGCTGTGAAAAAACT
>JAGLNB010000209.1 GCA_023139715.1 Planctomycetota bacterium
CTCACAAATTTCAAAAATCTGCGGGAATCGCTTTGCAAAATACTCCTTATCAAAACAGCTGACATTGAGATAGACGTGCGTGGATTTTGTTTTCAGCATCTGCATAAGAATAGCCCGGCTGACAATATCTCGCGGGGCAAGTTCGGCTGATTCGTGATATTCAGCCATAAATTCTCTGCCCTGATTGTCGAGCAGTTTTGCCCCTTCGCCTCGAACGGTTTCGCTAATCAAAGCCCGCGACGCGCCGGCTATGTATAATGTGGTCGGATGAAACTGCATAAATTCCATATCCGCCAAAACAGCTCCAGCCCGCCAGGCCATTGCCAGGCCATCGCCCGTTGCGATTTCGGGATTAGTGGTTTCGCGATACAATTGGCCGGCTCCGCCGGTTGCAAGAATCGTACTTATTGACTGAATTATCTGCAGCTTGCCGTTTTGCGCCCGGCCGATTAAGCCGAGGCATTTATTTTCGTCGTTTGTGATTAAATCGATTGCGTAGAAATTTTCGATTATTTTTATATTCGGATTCTGCTGCACTTTTTTTATCAATGCCAAAGCGATAATTTTTCCGGTTTCATCGCCGTGTGCGTGAGCAACTCTTGAGTGGCTGTGGCCGCCTTCGAGAGTGGTTGCAATGCTGCCTTCAACGAGGTCAAATTCTGTTCCCCATTCGAGAAGCTGGTAAATTAGTTCGGGGCCTTTGCGAACAACCATATCGACTATTTTTTCATCGCATATTCCGCAGCCGGTTTTGAGTGTGTCGGCTATGTGCGATTCGTAATTGTCGGTCTTTTCGAGCACCGAAGCGATGCCGCCCTGTGCTTTGAAAGTATTGCTGTCTTCGAGGCCGGTTTTGCAGATTAGAGTAACGCTGCATTTGTCGCTGGCCGCTTCGATTGCTGCTCGCAGTCCGGCTATTCCTGAGCCGGCAATAAGGCAATCGGTGCTGACTGTTTCGATTGTATCTGAATCGATGTTTACGAGATAGCGTCTGAATTCCTGCTGGGTCATCATTTTACCTTTGCTTGTTCCTCTTTCGCATTATCATTTGGGTCGGTAGCATTTGGGTCGATTTTGTTAGGGTCTGTGTCGCTTGGTTCCTGCCGCTTCAATTCGGCCACTTCACCGAACAGGCCTTCGTCATTTGCGTGCTTTTTCATAAATTCCTGCAACTCCTGCGTCGATGCGGTCAAAACGATGCTTTCTTTCACAGCTTCAATTTCGTGCTTTAGCAGGTTGGGGTCGTTCTTGAGCATTTTCTTCATAGTTTCAGGGTCCATCATTCGCATTTTAAGGGTCGGCTGGATCTGTTCAATCTTCATAAAAGTATGAGCAGGTACGAGATGAGTTTTATACAAATCATTAGCTTTTATTTCTGCCTCTCCCGGAAAAAGGTCGAGAAATAGCATATTGTCTAATTTGACCAGATGAGCCGCAAATTTGCCGTCTTCTTTGTCCATAGTAACGGTCAGGTCATAGGCATTTGGGTCGGAACTTTTTTCGAACACCCATTTATCTTTGTCATTTTCTTCAGACCATACACCCAATAGTTTTTCTTCAAAGACAAGTTCTTTTTCGGTGTAGAGCGGGTACAGTGACGGGATACAGCCGCCCATAAGTGCGGCTAACAGGTAGAATGCGATTTTTTTCATTTTTAAACCCTTCAAAACTCTTTTGAATTCGTTTATTTACTAACCTGACTCGGCATTCTACCACTTGGCTGTGTTTAATCCAGTTCAAAAACCTGTTCTGCCTGCCCTGCTCGCCCTGAGTTTATCGAAGGGAGTTTATCGAAGGGAGCAGGCTCGAAGAATTCAGTTGCAAAAGGCCGACTTAAGAGTGATTATATATGGTGATTTGTTTGGAACAAATAAATTCTGGATACCAAATTGACAGAATAATACTGATATTGGGGATATAGTTATGAATCTTGTATATATTGATGAGTCAGGCAATACAGGGTTAAATCTAAAGGATTCTCAGCAACCTGTTTTTATCTTAGCTGGTATGATATTACCGGAATCAAAATGGTTTTTGTTGGAAAAAAAGTTCCTTAACATAGCCATTAAATATTTTGGCAGCCCACTTCCACATAATTTTGAAGTACATGCCATGGATATTAAAAACAGGAGGCGCGCTTTTAAAAACATGTCATTTCCAGAACAGTTATCATTTCGTGACGAAATGCTGCAGTTACTGGTGAAAAACAAAATTGCTATTATCCACAGAAAAATTATCAAAAGCAAATTCAGTACATTTTGTGAAAAATGTTATGGATCTGGTATAAAGGTAAATCCATATATAATGGCATTACCATTTGTGTGCATGGAGATAGACCATCATTTACGACAAAAAAACAATGATAAACTGGGAATGTTTATATTTGATGAGCAAAAAGAAATTTTGGACGATGCGGAACGCTCGCTGCGAACCCTGCGTTTGGATTCTGAGTCGATACTCAAAACAAGCAATATTGTTGAGAAGGGCTTTTTCGTGGATTCATCTAAAAGCTTCGCGTTACAGTTGATTGATTTAGCAGCATATTATATTCGCAAATATGAGGAAAACAAACTAATGCTTCCTGTGAGCAACTTTGACAAGCAAACCTTTGATAAAATTGAGACGCTCACATCAACAGGTGTTGGCTCAAATACTGAAGACATTCTCGAATGGGTTAAGAATCATTGCATAAAATAAAAATAGCGGCTGTCCCCTAAGGGAGGGTCGATCACACGGACGGCCACTTACAGTCGCTAACTACAATTGTCGGTTAAAACCAACAATAAGTCAAGTAAAAAATGGTTTTTATGTGTTCATTGTATCAAAACAAAGATAAATTTGTTGAAATCCGCAGACAAATGGCTGATGAGCTGGCCGCTCGTGGAATAACCGATTCCGGCGTATTAGAAGCGATGGCCGAAATCGCTCGCGAAGAGTTTGTTCTCGATTCTTATCGAACGCAGGCCTACGCCGATGGGCCGCTGCCGATTGGAATTGGACAAACTATTTCTCAGCCGTATATCGTCGCTTTAATGACACAGTTGCTGCGACTGAATCCGAATTGCGAAGTCCTGGAAATCGGGACAGGAAGCGGCTACCAAACTGCAATTTTGTCTCGGCTGGCGAAAAAAGTTTATACGGTAGAAAAACATAATCAACTATCCGAATCAGCTCAAGCGGTTCTGGGAAGATTGGGTTTTGATAATATCGAATTTTGCATTGAAGACGGCAGCTGCGGCTGGCCGGATTTGCCGATTTATTCAGCAGGCGACCCTTCGACTCGGTTCGACTCCGCTCACCACAGGCCGCTCAGGGCAGGTGAAAAGTTTTCGGAGCTGGTAAAATTTGACAGGATAATAATTACCGCAGCTGTTGAAAAAATACCAGAGCCAATAGCCGACCAACTTGCCGAAGGCGGCTTAATGGTAGTTCCGGTTGGCGGAGCGGATTTTCAAAAACTCGTAGTTTGCGAAAAGCATAAACATAAAATAATCGAAAAAGAAATCTGCGATGTGCGATTCGTAAAGCTCGTCGGAAAATACGGCTTTAGTGAAAGCCAATAAATTTGAAAACGAAAATAAAATGGACTTAAAAACACCAGTTCAATTCTTAAAAGGTGTCGGGCCGGCGAGAGCGAAAATCTTCGAGCAATTGGCTGTGTATACAGTCAGCGATTTGCTGGAATATTTCCCTCGCGACTGGCAGTTCGCACCAGATGCAGTAAAAATTGCGCAAATCGAAGCGGGGAAAATTTTCACTGTAATCGGCATGCTCGAATCAATGGATTTTCACAGCTATAGAAAACCGGCAATGCTTGAAGTGTCAATTGCTGACGATACAGCTGAATTAAGAATCGTCTGGTTTCACGGCGGTTTTTTACAAAAACAATTAAAGCCCGGCCAGATAATAACGGCCAGCGGAAAAGTGGATTTGTATAAACATCAGCTGCAAATGACAAATCCAAAATTTTCCATTCTCGAATCTCAACTCGAAAAAAACAACCAGCTAAGCGGCGGAATTTATCCGGCTTGCAAACAATTAAGTAGTGGACAAATAAAAAGAATAATCGCTTCCATTCTCGATGAGGTTGACGGACTTGTAGATGAATTTTACGATAAAAAATTCCTGCGGAAAAATGATTTGGTCGGCAGGAAAGAGGCCTTCAAATGGATACACACACCCAAGGATGAAGAAGAACTGGCCAGAGCGAAACGGCGTTTGAAATACGAT
>JAGLNB010000021.1 GCA_023139715.1 Planctomycetota bacterium
GGGATATTCAATTCACGAATTCAAAATATGTATGGTTGATTCTGCTGCACCTTTGCCACCTTCCGATTTAGCCTCGCTTACCGGAGATGGCGTGGCTGTCCTCGAATGGAGTGATAATACAGAATCCGATTTAGCTGGATACAATATTTACCGTTCCGAAAAATCGGAAGGGCACTATGAGAAAATAAATCAGGAACTAATAAAAGAAACAAAATATACGAATAAGGGGATAGCTAACGGAACCCGTTATTATTATTACATTAAAGCAGTTGATCTGTTTGACAGGGAAGGTGGAGCTTCTGAAAAAATATCAGTCGTTTCCTCTCCTGTTAAACGTAAAGGGTCTTATCTGGATTCTAATTTATCGATAGAAGAGAGGGCAAACGATTTATTATCCAGGATGACACTGAAAGAAAAGGTTGAGCAGTTAAGCGGACTTCACAGGGGACACAAGGAATTTGATTATATGACTACATATACCAACGAGAGGCTTGGTATTCCGCCGATTGAGTGTTCGGACGGTCCACATGGAGTTACAAGGTCAAAAACAGCAACAGCTTTTCCTGTATCCATGGCAACGGCCAGTAGCTGGGAGCCGGAATTAATGGAGAAGATAGGCGTTGCTATTGCAAAGGAATGTATAGCAGAAGGACGCAGCCAGAGTCTCGGCCCATGCCTTAATATTTGCAGGAATCCGCGGCACGGAAGGACTCACGAAGGATATGGCGAAGACCCTTATCTGGTGGCAAAAATGGCAGTAGCTTCTGTAAAAGGGATACAAAGCCAGAAAGTAATCGCAACCCCCAAACACTTTGCCTGCAATAATATAGAAATAGGCAGAGGCGGCGGGCCGGTAGAAATTGACGAGAGAACTTTAAGAGAAATATATCTTCCCGCTTTCAAAGCCTGCATCAAGGAAGGTGATGCCTGGTCAATTATGGGCGCATACAATAAAGTAAACGGAGAATATTGTTGTGGAAATAAGTACCTGCTGAAAGATATTCTTAAAGATGAATGGGGTTTTAAGGGATTTGTAATTACCGATTGGGGTGGCTGCCACAGTACGATAAAGTCAATAACAGCAGGTCTTGATTTGGAAATGCCGGCAACCGATTACTATGGAACTCAATTGGTAGAAGCTGTAAAAGAAGGAAAAGTTTCGGAAGAAGTGCTTGATGATTCGGTAAGAAGGATGTTAAAAGCAAAATTCTGGGCAGGCTTGTTTGATGAGCAGCAAAAGCAAAATACAAGTGTTGTGGATAGCAAGGAACATATTGCATTGGCACTGGAAGGAGCAAGGAAATCAATTGTTTTATTAAAAAATAAAAAAAGTATTTTACCTTTGGACAAAAATAAAATTAAAACAATTGCAGTACTTGGGCCTAATGCAAACATAACCACATCAGGTGAGGGCTTAGGCAGCGGCCAGGTATTTCCCCCGTATTTAATAACGCCATTAGAGGCAATTAAGAATAAAATCGGAGATAAAGTTAGAATTACCAACAAGCCGGAAGAAGCCGAAGCAGTAATTTTAATTGTAGGCCTTGCAGAGAGTATCGCAGGAAGAGTGGAAGGTGAAGGCACAGACCGTGAGTTTCTTCACTTGACCGGCGATCAGGATGAGTTGATTAAAGAAACCTGCCTGAAAAACAAGAATACAATTGTGGTATTAATTGGCGGAAGCGCTATTACAATGAATAAGTGGATTAATAAAGTGCCGGCAGTAATAATGGCATTTTATCCCGGACAGGAAGGCGGAAACGCAATTGCGGATGTGTTATTCGGGGATTATAATCCCGGAGGAAAGCTGCCGATTACATTTCCTGAATCAATGGCACAATTACGTCCACTTGATTGGAATTATAAAGACGAATGGAAGACAGGGATAGGATACCACTATTATGATAAGAAAGGCATTAAGCCTTTATTCCCGTTTGGATATGGAATAAGTTATACAAAGTTCAAATACAGTAGCTTAAAAATAGTTCCGGACGAAAACGGTAATGGAAATATAAACATAAGTGTAGACTTAAAAAATACCGGCAAAAGGGAAGGGGACGAGGTAGTGCAGTTATATCTGCAGGACGTTGAAAGCAGTGTAGAAAGGCCGGTAAAGACATTAAAAGGATTCAAGAGAACAACCTTAAAACCTGGGGAAACAAAGACCGTAAACTTTATTTTAACCCCGGATGATCTGGCGTGCTACAATAAGGACATGGAGTATGTGGTAGAGCCGGGAAGCTTTGGAGTAATGATTGGCAGTTCCTCCCGGGACATTCGGTTAAGGGGAAGTTTTGAGATTAAATGATTCTTTTAAGGATAAGAGGAAAATGCTGGCAAAACTGGTTGTCGGCTACGATAATACGGAATCTGAAAAGATGTAATAAGCTTAGTTTGTGTCTGTTAGGGATGAATAAATCCCTAACAGGCTAAGGCGTTTTTTCTTCGTTAAAGCCGGTTTCAAAACTGCTTTAGACTAAAGCGGCTGTTTAGGGCGACATAGCTGCCTGTTTGTATTGATGCTCGATTTCTATTTTCCACCCGATTTATCCACCAAGGACATAATTTCATAATAATCTATTGCGAATTTACTCAAATGCTAACATATTTACATTTGCAAGCCGGTTTAATGAATTCAGCCGTTTAGCATGAGTTTGCTTGCGACCGTAAAGTGTTTTGAGATAAGGGGTTAGGAATTACCGCTTCTGATTCTGCAAAAATAACTATAAAATATACCGCTGGCTTTGGCTGGATATTTCTGGTATCATCAAAAACCGTTTTTGGAGTTGTAATTTTGATTATTAACAAGTTATCCACAATGCCAAGGCTGGTTTTTGGCAAAATAAAATGGTCAGGTGAGAGTTTTTGAGCACCAATGTGCTGTTTACAAAGGAACTTATGATGAAAAAAGATTTAATTACGATTGGCGAATCGGTTCACGCTTCAATTCCGCGCACAGCCGAAATGATGAAACAACTGTCGCAGCTCGGCAGTGATGCTTATTTGAAACCCTCGGAGCCGCTTGATTACATAAAAAATCTGATTCAATCGCAAGCCAAAAATGGTGCCAGCTACATAGCGGTAAATCTTGACGCTTTCGGCGAAAGCGATATGAACATAACAACCAATATGATGGTTGAATACGTTGAACTGGTTCGCAGATTTTCTAATGGAGTTCCTATCTGCATCGACAGCAGCAATGACGAAGTTCTAATTGCCGGCCTGAAAAAGTGGTATGATACGAATGAATCCGTTAAACCGCCACTTATAAATTCGGTCAAGGTTTTCACAATGGACAAAATTTTCCCACTGAAAGCCGATTACAATTATTCTTTCATTGGCCTTTTGGTTGGCGACAGCAAGCCCATCGGGCCGGGCGGAGCGAGCTCAGTTGATGAATTGTGCCTGCTGGCAAAACGGATTTTTGCAACAGCCGTTGGCAAATACGATTTTGAGCCGGAAGAAATATTTTTCGATTCGACGGTATTTCCTCTTGCGATAGATATGCCATTTGAGCCGGGCGTGCCGGGCTACACATACCGCGCATTTGAAACTGTAAAAAAAATCAAAAACGACCCGACTATGAAAGGCGTACATTTTTCATTTGGTATTAGTAATTGTTCTCGTGAATTGCCGGCGAGAAAAATCGGTATTTGCCGCGCCTATGTTGCAAAGGCGATGGAATATGGCCTTGATGCTGCCATTGTAAATGTTGCACATAATTTCGGAAAAGTCGAACCGGATACTGAATTGCTTAAATTGGTAAATGCCTACGCAGAGATGGACGGCTCAGCTGAAAAGACAAACAGAGCAATGGAGCTTATGGCAAAATTCTGTCAGAAAAATAGAAAGTAAGCTGTTTAGGGGCAACGAACATTTTTTGCTAAGGTTGCAACGGCAAATTTAATATGCTATAAGCTGTGCTTAATCAAGGAAGCAAGAGCTGAGAAAATGGAATTATTTGAATTAAAATCCGCTATCACAGAATTGTTGGCCCGGGTCGAAAAAATCCGGGACTGGCTTTGACCTTGCTGAAAAAGAAGCTCAATTAAAACAGCTTGAAGAAAAAATGTCAGCTGAAGGTTTCTGGGACAATCCCGAAGCGGCTCAGGCGACGGTTTCAAAATTGAGCGCAGTAAAATCGGTAGTCGAGCCCGCAAAAGCACTTCTTCGCAATGTAAATGATGCAGCTGAATTATTTGAAATGGCTCAGGCTGAATCGGACGCGGAAACATTTGAGGTAATCGAAGCCGATTTAGCCAATCTGCAAAAGCAATGTCAGCAAATCGAGTTATCCGGCCTGCTTTGTAAACCGGACGATATGCGAAATTGTTTTTTCAGTATTCACGCAGGAGCCGGCGGAACAGAAAGCTGCGATTGGGCAAATATGCTGCTTAGAATGTACACAAGATATTTTGAAGATGCCAAATACAAATTTGAAGAACTCGATATTACGCCGGGCGAAGAAGTAGGTATTCGTTCAGTAACGCTTCGAGTTTCCGGCCCATTTGCGTTTGGCAAATTGTCGTGCGAAACCGGCGTGCATCGCCTTGTGCGAATAAGTCCTTTCGATTCACAAAAACGCCGGCATACAAGTTTTGCCGCAGTTGATTGCATTCCTGAATTCGACGATAATGTTGATATTGAAATAAACGATGAGGATATTAGAATCGATTTTTACCGCGCATCAGGAGCCGGCGGCCAGCACGTAAATAAAGTCAGCTCAGCTGTTCGCATTACGCATGAGCCGACCGGAATTGTCGTGCAATGCCAAAATGACAGGAGCCAGCATAAGAACAAGGCACAAGCGACAAAAATGCTAAAAGCCAGAATCTATATGCTTGAGCAGCAAAAACGTGATGACCAAATCGCAAAGCTCTACAGCAATAAAGGCGAAATCGCATGGGGAAATCAGATACGCAGCTACGTTATGCAGCCCTACCAGATGGTCAAAGACCATCGCACTGATTTTCAAACGGGAAACGTGGCAGCTGTTCTCGGCGGCGAAATCGATGGCTTCATAGAAAGCTATCTTCGCTACAGAGCCAAACAGAATTCCAAATCAGCAATTCCAAACAAAGAAAAGGGAAAGAAAAAATGAAAGAGATTATTAATATTGAAATCAAAGCCCGCACAGCTGACTGCAGTAAATGCAAAGCTGATATGGTAGCTATTGGAGTTTTTTCAGACACCGGCCTGGATAAAATTGGCAAGCAACTCGACAGTAAATTATCATTAGCCATTAGCCGCTTGCTCGAGTCTGGCGATTTCAAAGCCAAATCAGGAACAAATGCAGTGGTTTATAATAGCAATCAAACTGATGTTGGCCGGATACTTCTTGTCGGTCTTGGCGAAAAGAAAAAGGCAACCATTAACACGCTTCGCAAAGCAGCGGCAGCAGCAGCAAATAAAGCTGTCTCGATGAAAATTAAAAATCTCACCTTTGCAGTTCACCTTGCATTTGGAACAAAATTTGATTTAGCTACAGTCGGCCAGGTTTGTGCAGAGGGGATTTATTTCGGCAGTTACCGTTACGATGAATTTGTTACCCAAAGCAAAGACGCACGACTGGATTCGCTTTGCGTGGAACTAATTGAATTTGCTCCTGCCAAAACAAGGAAATTAAAAAGCGGAGCAGATGCAGGCATAATAATCGGTAAAGCACAAAGCTATGCACGCACATTGGCCAATCGGCCGGGCAATGTAATCAATCCTGCCGGGCTTGCTGAAATCGCAAAAGAAATCGCTCGCAGTTCAAAAGAATTAAGCTGCACAATTTTCGATGAAAAACAATTAGCTGCAAAATCGATGGGCGGAATTTTGGCTGTCGGCAGCGGCTCAGAAAACAAGCCGAGATTTATTATTTTGAAATATGCGCCGAAAGCCAGAGCTGTAAATAAAGAGGCAATCGGGCTCGTTGGAAAAGCGATAACTTTTGACTCCGGCGGAATCAGTATTAAGCCGTCGAGCGGAATGCAGGAAATGAAATTCGACAAGTGTGGCGGAATTGCGGTTCTTGCAACAATGAAAGCCATCGCCGAATTAAAACTGCCTATTAATGTTTACGGCTTTATTCCAACAGCTGAAAATATGCCGAGCGGCACGAGCTATCGGCCGGGTGATATTGTAACAACATTCAGCGGTAAAACCGTCGAAGTGCAGAACACCGATGCTGAAGGAAGAATGATATTATGTGATGCTCTTAGTTACGCCGCCAAACAAAATTGCGAAACCATTGTTGATATAGCAACGCTAACGGGAGCATGCGCGGTGGCTCTCGGAAAATATATGGCCGGGCTAATGAGCAATGACGATAAACTCGTCAAACAATTGCAAAAGGCAGCTGACCTTAGCGGTGAAAAAGTTTGGCATCTGCCGAGCGGTGATGAATATGCAGAGGAAATGAAAAGTAAAATTGCCGATTTGAAAAATATCGGCGGCCGATGGGGTGGGGCCTGCAGCGCTGCTGCTTTTTTAAAGCAATTTATTGGCGAAGCAAAATGGGCACATATAGATATGGCCGGCGTGGATATGTTTGAAAAGCCGAGCGAATTTTCAACCGCCGGCTCAAGCGGATTTGGTGTGCGGCTTTTAACAACTTACGTAATAAATGCAGCAAAAAAATAAAAACGAGAAAACAAAAATTCAGCGAAAGTGTAAGTTAAAATTATGAGCGAATATGGTCAGATAGATAAAGACAGAATTGAAAAAGCTGTAAAAGAATTGCTTCTCGCTTTTGGAGAAGATGTCGAAAGAGAGGGCTTAAAAAATACGCCCAATCGTGTTGCGAGAATGTATTGCGAACTGCTGGCTGGAATGAAAACCGAACCGGACGAGCATCTTAAAAGTGTTTTTTCTGAAAAATACGACGAGATAGTTCTGCTGCGTAATATACCTTTTTACAGTACCTGTGAGCATCATCTTATGCCTTTTATCGGTTCGGCTCACGTAGCTTATCTGCCCGATGGAGCGGTTCTTGGCGTGAGTAAACTCGCTCGTATTGTTGATTCTTTTGCGAAGCGGCTGCAGGTACAGGAACGGCTGACCGAACAGATAGCTGATTTTTTAATGAACGGCCTAAAGCCAAAGGGAGTTGCTGTGGTTCTTGAGGCCTCGCATAGTTGTATGACAATTCGTGGAATAAAAAAACCAGGCTCGGTTATGGTAACTTCTGCTCTTCGAGGAATGTTCAAGAAAGACCCGCGAAGCCGCAGCGAAATCATGACCTTGATACATAAATAGTATTTAGTATGTTGTATTTAGCGCCGCCAAAGGCGGCTTCAATTAACACAATACGCATTACGAAATACGCAATACGAATTATGAACAAATTAACAAGATTAGTACGATTTTCTATAAACCCTTTTCTATCTGAAGATGAAGATGGCTTTAATTCTTATGCTTCAAAGCCGGCAGGCAACGGCTTGGCGATATTTTTGGAATTGTCGGTGGAACTGACCGGTAAAATAGATTCGGCTACCGGCTTTATTATTAATGTTACGCAAATCGATAAAAAGGTTCGCAAATTTGCTATACCTGTTTTTGCTGAGCGTATAAAAAATAATTTTCAAAATGCAAAGCATATAAATTTAGCTGACATAACGCAGCTTTTAAAGTCAAGCTGGGAAAACCTGGCCGACAAATTCGGCAGTGCAAAATTGAGCGGCCTGAAATTGTCGCTGAACCCTTTTAGAAAAGTGGCTATCGACAGCAGGAATTGTGATATGATTTATTTTAGTGAAAAATTTGAATTTGCCGCAACGCATAAACTCTGGAACGACGACTTTAGCGAAGAGCGTAATTTTGATTTGTTTGGCAAATGCGCAAACCCATCCGGCCACGGCCACAACTACATTCTTGAAGTTACAGTTAAAACGCCGGCCTGCGAAAATGGTTTTAGCAGCGTTGAATTTGAAAAAACAATTGACGAAAATTTTATAAAAGTGGTTGACCATAAAAACCTGAACATTGACGTAGCTGAATTTGCCAAATCAAATCCCACCGTTGAAAATATAACAAGCTTTGCGTGGAAAAAATTGGCTGCTCAATTCCAAAAAGC